>CBDUFA010000135.1:0-5038 GCA_965366295.1 uncultured Hyphobacterium sp. | reverse complement strand
TCGAACCCCGCCTGGACCGCATACTCCGGACGCTATGGCGCGGGTGTTTACCTGACCGATGCGGGCGAGCTTCGCGGCCAGATTGCCGGGTGCGCGGTCTATGCCCGTGTCCCGGGCACGGTCCGGTCGCCTGCCAGCATCCAGTTGTCCGGCTGTGCCTATTCCGGGGACTATTCCGGCTGGATCGACCTGCCGGCCAATGATGCCGGGGAGGCTGCCCTGCTCGTCGCGAACGAACAACACGGCTGGCGGCTGGACGCGGACTAGTCATGGCGCCGGGCCGGTCCATGCGTGGCTTTGACCGCTGGCTGTGCGCACTTTTGGCGTGATCGCATGCAGGTGAACCCGCCGCGAAGGCGCGCTTTTCGCCGGCACGCGACCGGATTCTGGCTGGACCCGGCGGGAAGTTCCCCTAATCTCGGGTGAGGGGGAGGCCGGTGCACGACCGGTTTCGGAGACTTCACCGGGAGAAAATCCATGTTTCGTTTGCTGGCCCTGATTGCGGCACTGGTCTTTACGGCGTCCGGGGTGAATGCCGCCCCGATTGAGCTCGACAGCCAGGCCGAGGCGCAACTGGCAAATGGCGATCGTGCGAGAGTGATTGTCTGGCTGGTGGCCCCCTCCGGTGAGCTGGCGGCGGATACGGCGCCGGGCAATCCGAGCGCTGTGCCCGGTTTCCGCGACGTCACCAACGCGGTGATGATGCGGGTTTTCGATTTGCCGGCGACGCGCCTTGCCGAAGCGCCGCCGGGCGACACGGTGCCGCGTATCGTCCGGGAATTCCGCTATACGCCGGCCCTCGCGATGGAGTTGACCCGCAGCGAAATCGACCGTCTTTCGCAGGACCCGGATGTCCGCCGCATCGAGACCGACATGCTGGCCCGTCCCTACCTCAATGACAGTGTTCCGCTGATCGGTGCCACAACGCTGCACAATGGCGGCAATACCGGCGCCGGCGCCGGCGTGGCGATCCTGGACACCGGTGTTGACCATGAGCATCCGATGTTTGCCGGCCGTATTACCGCTTCTGCCTGTTTTTCCTCGACTGCCGGCAATTCGACGAGCCTGTGTCCCGGCGGCGCTTCGTCCGATACCACCACGGCCGGCGCGGGGGATAACTGCGAAGAGCCGGCAGACGATCCCGATAACGGCGCCGATGGTTGCGATCACGGAACGCATGTGGCCGGCATTGCGGCGGGTGCCAGCTTTACCGATCCCGATGACGGTTCGCGCACGCTGACCGGTGTCGCACCGGGGGCCAATATCATTGCCGTGCAGGTATTTTCGCGTTTCGAGGACACCAATAATTGCGGCGGCTCCACGCCCTGCGTGCTGAGCTATACCAGTGACCAGCTGGCCGCGCTGGAATGGCTGTACGCCAACCGGGCGAGTTTGGGGCTGGCCTCCATCAATATGAGCCTGGGCGGCGGCAAGCACACCAGCAGTTGCCCGACGAATTCACTGGCCTCCATCATCACGCAGCTTCGCGATGCCGGTGTGGCCACGGCCATTGCGTCAGGCAATGAGAGCTTCGCCGATGGTGTGTCGTCGCCCGGCTGCGTGCCCGATGCCATCACCGTCGGATCGTCAACAGATGCCGATGCGCTGTCCGGCTTTTCCAATTCAAGCCCGCTCGTCGACCTGCTCGCCCCGGGATCGTCCATCCGTTCGGCCCAGCCGACGGCCAATGACACCCTGCCGGGCCGGGCTTCGACAAAGTCGGGAACCTCGATGGCCACCCCGCATGTTGCTGGCGCGATTGCGCTGCTGCGCGCCAGCCATCCCACGGCCAGCATCGATGCCATCGAGAATGCCCTCGAAGCGACCGGCGTGCCGATCACTGACAGCCGCAACAATGTGACCGTGCCGCGCATTCGCGTCGATCTCGCGGATGCCCAGCTGGCGGCTGGCGGCAACGGCACCGTCGCGGGCGTCATGACGGTGAGTCCGCTGCGCGCCTACAATGCATCGGGAAGCGGCAGTGATGCGGCCGACTACAACACGCAGGACTACACGGTGACCAATACAAGCGGCGGATCGATCAGCTGGCAGGCCGCAGCCAGTGCCGACTGGCTCCGTCTGGCGACGGTGGCTGGTGATGCAGCGGGCCCGATCGATGCGCCCGCTGCGGATACTGAAGGGGGCACCCTGGCCGCGGGCGCGAGCGTGATCGTGCGCGCCAGCGTCGATCCATCCGGCCTGACACCCGGCAATCATCTCGCCACCATCACCTTTTCCGCCAATGGCCAGTCTCCGGGCCTGCAGATCGCTGCCGCGCTGGCGATGGGCGCGACGCCGCCAGTGAACGATGATTTCGCTAACGCCCTGCTGCTATCACAGGTCTCGCAAACGGTTCAGCTGAACAATGTCGGGGCAACGAAAGAGACAGGAGAGCCCAACCATACCAGCAGTGGCGGTGCCTCGCTCTGGTGGCGCTGGACGGCGCCGGTATCCGGACAGGTCCGGATACAGACCCAGGATACCAATTTCGACACCATGCTCGGCGTCTATACCGGCAGTTCCGTGGATGCCCTCTCGAGCGTCGGCCAGAATGACGACATCAATTATCCGTCCGACACCAATAGCCGGGTCGAATTCGCCGCCACCGCCGGCACGGTCTATGCGATCGCCGTTGACGGGTATGGCGGCGCCTCGGGCGATGGATCGCTGAGTGTCGCGATGACAAGTGTCCCGGCCAACGACAATCTCGCCGACGCCGAGGCGCTGACCGGCAATAACGGCTCCATGCTCGTCTCGAATGTCAACGCCACGCGCGAAACCGGCGAGTCCCAGCATGGCGGCAATTCCGGCGGCGCGTCGATCTGGTTCTCATGGCAACCGTCAGAGAGCGGCACGGCGAGCCTCGGCGCAGTCGGCTCAGGAACGTCGCGTCTCGCGGTCTATGAACAGAACACCCATGGTGCCACGGCGTTGGCGGAAGCGCCGCAGTCTTCGAACCTTCTCAGTTTTCCGGTCACGGGAGGCACGACCTATTATATCGCGCTCGATGGAACGGACGGCTTTGAAGGCCTTTTCCGTTTCAGCTGGTATCTGGGAGCGACCCAGGTCGGCAACCTGGCGGCGGCGATGCTGCCAAATGCCCGGTCCATCACGGTCGGCAATACCGCGACCGCCTTCGCCACGATCATCAATCCCGGGCGCAATGGCCTGACGGGGACGAATTGCCGGATCGAAGCGCCTGCAGACTTCAATGGCGGCTTCGTTTTCCGCCGAACCGATGCGGGCACCAACCAGCCTGTCGGAAATGATGGCGACCCGGTGGATATCGCCAGTGGCGCCAGCCAGAGCTATGTGGTCTCGATCACGCCCGGCACGCCGCTGAACGGAGCCCAGATCATCCCGACATTCCTGTGTGACAATCTGCAGCCGGCAAATCCGGTCCTGTTGCTCAACACGTTGAGCCTGACAGCATCCGCGCAACCGACGGCGGATATCATCTCGCTGGCGGCAACGCCGACGGCCAACGGGATACTGGCCATCCCGCAAGGCGGGGCCGCGGCTTTTTCCGTGGCCGCCGTGAATATCGGTGCTGCGCAGTCGATCACGCTCACGCCGGGAACCGGAAACGCGACCCTGCCGCTGACCATTGATGTCTGCGAGACCAATCCGGGGACGGGGGCATGTCTTGCCCCGCGTGCCGCCTCGGCGACGGCGTCATTCGCGGCGAACGAAACCCGGACATTCACGATTTTCGTCCGCGCGACCGGGGATGTGCCGTTCAGCCCGGCCAGTAACCGCGTGTTCGCAACCTTCACCAATGGATCGTCAACGACGGTCGGCGCCACCAGCGTCGCTGTGCGTTCGCCATAAGCGCTAGCGCATGCCGGCAGGATAAAAAACCTGCCACCACAGGGTGCATGATTTGGCGGGGCGGGGGCGGCTGGAAGATGTCCCGGCTCCCGGAACCCAGCATTTCGCCATCATGGCGGATTGCGGAAAATCTTAAAATTTCCTCAATTTTTCCTTGCGCCGGCAGGCTGATTGCCGGTTAATAAGGGTTCGTGAAGGTGAAAAACCGCGCGTGTTCGGGGGCAGCGAAGGCTTTGCTGCGCGTTCGGTAGCCGAATAGCATTTGCGTTTTCCCGAAACCTCAGCGGGTGGGGTGGCCGGCAGGCCACCGGGGGAATGTCATGTCGGATGGAATGTCGCGTGAGTCCGCGAGCCGATCGGGTCGCGGCGATTGGCTGGCCGCACAGAAAACCGTGCTTCAGGCGTCGCGCCGGATCCGAACCCTCTGCATGGCGGGCATGATGGCGGCCAGCGCCCTGGCCACACCGGGTGCGTGGGCCGGGGACGGCTTTTTCCGAAGCGACGTGACCTTGCAGACCAATGGTTTGTGCACGGCAGCAAACCCGACCGATTTTCGTATTACGGTCAATTACTACGCCCTCGATAACGACACGGGCAGCAATCAGGACCGCCTGGCTGTCTATGGCGTGGACAATACCGGCATTGTTTTCAGCGAGGATGAATTCACGCAGGCCATCGGCATTGTGGGCGGGACTGATTTTCAGATCGACATGGCGGCAACGCCTGTCGAGGCGCCCTTCTTCATGGTGCTCTCCGATCAACAGAATTATTCACCGGGCGACACCTACACTTTCGGGGAAGCGGACGAGATTTCCGCTTTCGCGTTCGATCCGAACGCGCTTGATTCTGACTGCCCGTCAGAACCGCCAGCCATTGATGGGCTCCTGGGCCGGTCCTTCACCGCCACGCTGACAGAGAACGGTGCCACGCTGGATAGCGATTCCGGCACGAGTGCCTACGGTGTCGATGTCCAGCTGCCAGACATGAATTTCGATTTCGAGATCGATGTCAGGTCAAACCAGGTCCGGCTGGATTTCCGCAATCCGTACAATTTCGCAGCGGCGGCCAATACCGGACTGACGATTGATTTTCCGGGCCTCACCCTGGAATCGCCAACGGTGGAAGCCGGCAGCGAAGCGGTTGCCGCGAGCGTCAACGGGTCCGAGCTCTTCATCAACATGTCGGGCGTTTCATTCGGCGCTGGCGA
>CBDUFA010000134.1:0-5039 GCA_965366295.1 uncultured Hyphobacterium sp. | reverse complement strand
TGGGATCCCGGGCCGAACTCCGCCGGAATATCGGCTTCCGGATCGATCACTTCCATGCCTTCAGGCGCGGCCGCGGCGTCGGCAGTCTCGCCATCGTCAGATTGCGACTCGCCAGTCTCCGGATTGCGATTGCGCCGGCGTCCGCGTCCGCCGCGGCGGCCTCTGCGGCGGCGCTTGCGCGGCTTGTCGTCGCCATCCTCGCTGTCACCGGAGGATGGGGTGTCGTCTGCGCTGTCGCTGTCATCGTCATCGGACTCGTCAGCCGTCTCGGCATCATTGCCGGGCCGGCCGTCATCCTCGTCCTTGCGGCGGCGACGGCGGCGACGGCGGCGGCTGCCCGAATTCTCGTCGCTCGACGGTGTTTCCTCGGGCGCACTGTCATGCTGGGTGACCGGCGCTTCGTCCTCGTCATCCGCACCGGAGCGGTCCCGGTTCTCGACCACATCGACCTTATAGTCCGGCGGGATCATGTCCGGATCGGCCGCGATCATGATGCTGAAACCATAGCGCTGTTCCAGCGACAGCACGTGATCGCGCTTCTCGTTGAGCAGATAGAGCGCAACATCGGTCGGCACGGTGATCCGCACCTTGCTGGCGCGCTTGCGGGCACCTTCTTCCTCGAGCGCGCGCAGGGCGACCAGCGAGCTGGATTGCGCGGTGCGCTGATAGCCCTTGCCGCCACAATGCGGGCACGGCTTGGTCGAGCCTTCCAGGATCGAGGTGCGCCGGCGCTGGCGCGAGATTTCCATCAGGCCGAATTGCGAGATACGGCCCATTTGCAGCCGGGCGCGGTCCTTTTTAAGCGCGTCCTTCATCTTCTTCTCGACGGCCCGGATATTCCGGTTTTCTTCCATGTCGATGAAGTCGATGACGACGAGACCGGCCAGGTCGCGCAGGCGCATCTGGCGGGCGGCTTCCTCGGCCGCTTCCAGGTTGGTCTTGAGCGCCGTGTCCTCGATATTGCGTTCCCGCGTGGCGCGGCCCGAATTCACGTCGATGGCGACCAGCGCCTCGGTCTGGTGGATCACCAGGTAACCGCCGGATTTCAGGGGCGTTTCGGCATTATAGGCCGCTTCCAGCTGGTCCTCGACATGGTGGCGGACAAAGAGCGGCATCGGCTCCTTGTATTGTTGCACCTTGGAGGCGTGGGACGGCATCAGGAGCTTCATGAAGCCCTTGGCGTCCTTGTAGCCTGCATCGCCCTCGACCAGCACGATCTCGACATCGCGGTCATACATGTCGCGGATGGCGCGGCGGACCAGATCGCCTTCCTCGTAAACCAGGGCAGGGGCAACCGATTCCAGCGTCTTGGAGCGGATATCGTCCCAGACACGGCGCAGATAGTCATGGTCGCGGCGAATCTCGGCCTTGGTGCGGGTGGCACCGGCCGTGCGCACGATCAGGCCCATGCCGGTGGGCAGGTCGAGCCCGTTGACGATCTCCTTGAGGCGCTTGCGGTCGCCGCCATTGGAAATCTTGCGGGAAATCCCGCCGCCGCGCGGCGTATTCGGCATCAGGACGCAATAGCGCCCGGCCAGCGAAAGATAGGTGGTCAGGGCGGCGCCCTTGTTGCCACGTTCTTCCTTGGCCACCTGCACCAGCAGGATCTGGCGGCGCTTGATCACTTCCTGGATCTTGTACTTGCGGAAGAACTGGCGGCGCTTGCGGGCGACGGCCTCGACTTCGACGTCGGCATCGTCCTCGCCGATCTCCTCGGCCTCGTCACCCACGGTGGCCTCTTCGGCCTCGGCCATGGCCTGTTCCACGGCCTTTTCCTCTTCCTCCTGGAGGGCGAGGCGATCCTCGTGCGGGATCTGGTAGTAATCCGGATGGATTTCGTTGAAGGCGAGGAAACCGTGGCGATTGCCGCCATATTCGACAAAAGCCGCCTGCAGAGAGGGTTCTACACGGGTGACTTTGGCCAGATAGATGTTTCCGCGGATGGGTTTTTTCGCCGCGGATTCAAAATCAAATTCCTCGACGCGGTTTCCTTCGACGATCGCGACGCGAGTCTCTTCCGAGTGACTCGCATCGATCAGCATTTTCCTGGACATAAAAATAGGCTCCTGCGCGCGTCCTTCGTGGACGCAGCGGCGCGGCGCAGCGGTCAGGCCCGTCTGGGTATGTGGTCTGGGACTGGAAAATCGGCGCGACGCGCATGTTGATCTTTCCTGGTGTGAGGGTCCGTTCCGGGACGTCTCACGGGGTCGGTTCGGGTCGCAGGCCGGTCAGTGCCGCCTGCAGAATGAAGTGCGTTTTGGCGGACATCCGCCTCGGCGCGTTCCGGACTGGGACCTCGGCCGGGCGGCGCAAGCGCTTCGCCCTCCGGAACATCTGGCAACATGCCCCAAATGCCGGGGAATGAAAAGCATTTGATCAGCAAGCGCCAATTCGGCGTGGCGTCAACCAAACGTCAATGCAAAGCATATAAGACTCGAAAAAAGCCGTGCAACGAATCGCGGCGTTTGCAATGGTGTGGATATGGGCAGAATGTCCGGATTTCTGATTTCGCTTCTGGCAAGCCTGACGGTCATGGGAACCGCCGGGGCCTTCGATGCATCCGAGATCCGGCAGGTCCGGTTCGGCGGTTCCGATGGCGAGACCCGCGTCGTGGTCGAGCTTTCCGCCGAGTCCGAGTTCCGCGCCTTCACCGTTTCCGAGCCCTCCATGCGGCTCGTTGTGGACATGCCGCGCGCCGCCTGGTCGGTCGAGGGGCTCGATACCGCGGAAGGGCTGGGCTATGGCCTGGTCGATGATTTCCGCTTCTTTGATCGCTCTGCCGATGCCTCGCGCCTCGTGTTCGAGCTCGATCAGCCGGCCGTTATCGTCAGCCAGTTCGACATTCCGGCCAATGCCGACAATCCGCACCACCGCCTGGTGATCGATTTGCGCCAGGTGGAAAGCACCGAATTCGAAGAGGTTTCGGGTTTTCCCGAGCCCAGCGATCTGAGCCAGCTGATCGCCGAGCGGGGCGAGGCGACCTTCGCCGAACCGCGCCGCGAGCGCCGCGTCATTGTCATTGATGCCGGGCATGGCGGACATGATCCGGGCGCTTCCGGCAATAGCGTGATCGAGGAAGCGGTGAATCTTGCCGCGGCGCTCGAACTGCGCCGCCGCCTGCTGGCGACCGGGCGCTATGACGTGGTGATGACCCGCGATGATGACACCTATCTGACGCTGGAACAGCGCGTGCAGGTCGCGCGCGATGCCAATGCCGACCTCTTCATCTCGCTGCATGCCGACAGTGCCGGGGCCGGTTCTTCCGCCCGCGGTGCTGCCGTTTACACATTGTCGGACAGCGGGGCCGGACGGGCGCAGCGCCGCGCGGCCAACTCCAATGACTGGTCGCACGTCAATGCGTCGGCACAACAGCCCGTCGTGCGCAACATCCTGCTGTCGCTATCGCTGCGCGAGAAGCGCAACCGGTCGGCCGTATTCGCGGAAATGGTGCTCGATTCCATGTCCGGGGTCGGCCCGGTGCTGACCAATGGACACCGCCAGCGCGGCTTTTACGTGCTGCTGGATTCGCAAGTGCCCGCCGTGCTTGTCGAGATGGGTTTCCTGACCAACCGGCAGGATGCGGCCAATCTGAATTCGGCAGCCTATCGCGGACGCCTGATGCAATCCGTCGCCGATGCGGTGGATGCCTATTTCGACCGCGACGATGTCAGCGAAACCAACCCCGTACGCTCGGCGCAACTCACGCCCATCCCCTGATACGCCTGAGGGGATAAACGCCTTTCGTTCATTGGCAGGCTTCGCCATAATGTCGCCCAGTGGCGAATCCAGAAATCCGTACCGAACGGGAGCGGCATGAAACTCTTCACCTGGCGGAATATGTTCCGGGCCATCGTCTGGGGTGGCGGCACGATGATGGCGCTTGGCCTCATCGGTCTCATTGTCATTCTGGTCTATCTTGGCCGCCTGTCGCAGGATTTGCCGTCGATTGACGAGCTGGCCGAATACGAGCCGCCGATTACCAGCCGCGTGCATGCCGGCGACGGCCGCCTGATTGCCGAGTTTGCCCGCGAGCGCCGCGTTTTCGTGCCGATCGACCGGATTCCGCCCAATCTGACCAACGCCTTCCTCGCCGCCGAGGATGCGCATTTCTACGAGCATGGTGGGCTGGATTATCTCGGCATTGTCCGCGCCTCGATCAACAATATCGGCAATGTATTGCGTGGTGACCGGCTGGAAGGCGCCTCCACCATCACCCAGCAGGTGGCCAAGAATTTTCTGCTCTCATCCGAACAAAGGCTCGAGCGCAAAGTGCGCGAAATGCTGCTCTCGCGGCGGATCGAACGCGCATTCTCCAAGGATGAAATCCTCGAGCTCTATCTCAACGAAATTTATTTCGGCCGGCGCTCCTATGGCGTGGCCGCTGCCGCGATGAATTATTTCGGCAAGTCGCTGGACGAGCTGACCCTGTCCGAAAGCGCCTTCCTGGCGGCCGTGGTCAACGGTCCGGCACGGTTCCACCCGATCCGCCATCCCGAGCGCACGCTCGACCGGCGCAACTGGGTGCTCTCGCGTATGGCCGACGAAGGCTTCATCACCGAGGAAGAGGCGCGCGCCGCCGCGCAGGAGCCGCTGCAGGTGATCGAGCGCTTCCAGGGCGAGGAATACCTGGCCGCCGAGTATTTTGTCGAGGAAGTCCGCCGCGATGTGTTCGACACCTATGGTGATGAACAGCTCTACAATGGCGGCCTGTCGATCCGCACCACGCTGGACACGCGCCTGCAGCTGGCGGCGCGCGATGCGCTGCGCGCCGGCCTGGAAGCCTATGACCGCCGCCATGGATATCGCGGCCCGCTCGGTTCGATCGAAGCCGGTGACGGCTGGGCCGAACGGCTTGAAGGCTTTTCGGACGCGCCGCCTGATCTCGACGAGGGCTGGAGGGTCGCCATTGTGCTGGAGGTCGGTTCCGATGCCGCGCGCATCGGCTATCTGATCGAGCCGGAAGACGAGGGCGGCGCCATCATCGATGTCGAGGACCAGGACAGCGAGGAAGAGGAGACCGGCCCCGAGCCTGCCGAAGG
>CBDUFA010000133.1:0-5072 GCA_965366295.1 uncultured Hyphobacterium sp. | reverse complement strand
GATGAATATGGCGGCAGCCTGGAAAACCGGCTCCGCTATCCGCTGGAAGTGTTCCGTGCCATGCGCGAGGCCTGGCCGGCCGGCAAGCCGATGGCCGTACGCCTGTCGGCGACAGATTGGGTTGGCGAGGACGGCATTACGCCGGACGATACAGTGGATGTTGCAAACGCCTTCATCGCGGCTGGCGCAGACCTTATCGACGTGTCAGCAGGGCAGACCACGCCGGCAGCCCAACCGGTCTATGGCCGCATGTTCCAGACCCCGTTTTCCGACCAGGTCCGCAATACACTGCATTGCGCGACCATGGCGGTCGGCAATATCTACGAGGTTGATCACGTCAACTCGATCCTGGCCGCGGGTCGCGCCGACCTCGTTGCTCTTGCGCGTCCACACCTGGCTGATCCCTACTGGACGCTGCGAGCCGCGGCCGAGCTGGGCTATCGCGATGCCGGCGTGCCGAACCAGTATATTGCCGGGCATGTCCAGCTGAAACGCAATCTCGAGAAAGCGGCCCTGATGCAGGAGATGAAGGTATGAACCCCGCCTCGCACAAACCGGAACATTTCCTGTGGTTCTTCGCCGATGGCGTCGGCACCGTCACACTGAACCGGCCGGACAAGAAGAACCCGCTCACCTTCGAGAGCTATGCCGAGCTGCGCGATTTCTTCCGCGCACTGGTCTACGCGCCCGAGGTGAAAGCGATCATCATCACCGGTGAAGGCGGGAATTTCTGTTCCGGCGGCGATGTGCGCGAGATCATCGGCCCGCTGACCGAAATGGACATGCCGCAATTGCTGGAATTCACCCGCATGACGGGTGACCTGGTGAAGGCGATGCGCCATTGCCCGCAGCCGGTGATCGCGGCGGTGGACGGCGTTTGCGTGGGGGCCGGGGCCATTCTTGCCATGGCGGCGGATCTGCGAATCGCGACGCCGGACGCCAAGACGGCCTTCCTGTTCAACCGGGTGGGCCTCGCCGGTTGCGACATGGGCGCATGCGCCATCCTTCCGCGTATTATCGGACAGGGGCGGGCGAGCGAGCTCCTTTTCTTCGGCCGGTCTATGAGCGCGGAAGAGGGCGAACGCTGGGGCTTCTGGAATGCGCTTGTGTCAACCGGCGACTTGATGACGGAGGCCGACAAATGGGCCGAGCGTATCGCCGGTGGTCCGACCTTCGCGAACGGGATCACCAAGGCCCAGCTGAACGCGGAATGGGATATGGGCATCGACCAGGCGATCGAGGCGGAAGCCCAGGCGCAGGCGATCTGCATGCAGACCGAGGATTTCCGCCGTGCCTACCGCGCCTTCATCGCGAAGGAAAAGCCCGTCTTCGAAGGGAATTAGCCATGGCCGATACATCTTACCTGGCCTGGCCCTTCTTCGAGGACAAGCACCGCGAGCTCGCGGCGGCGGCGCGCGCCTGGTGTGCTGAGGAGATCGGCGAGCACGGGTTTGCCGAACATGGCGACATTGATGAAGACTGCCGATCCCTGGCGCGCCAGATGGGTGCAGCTGGCTGGCTGAAAAATTGCGTACCAGCAGCCTTTGGCGGCGCCAACGAAACGCTGGATGTCCGCTCGCTCTGTGTGATGCGCGAAACGCTGGGCTATCACTCGGGGCTCGCCGACTTCGTTTTCGCCATGCAGGGGCTGGGGTCCGGCACGCTCTCGCTGTTCGGGTCAGATGAGCAGAAAGCCGAGTGGCTACCGAAAGTGGCCGCGGGCGACGCGCTGGCAGCCTTCGCCCTGACAGAACCGGAGGCCGGTTCGGATGTTGCGTCACTGGCCATGACGGCGCGCCGCGATGGTGATGACTACGTCCTCAATGGCGAGAAAACCTATATCTCCAATGGCGGGATTGCGGACTTCTACACAGTCTTCGCGCGGACCGGTGAGGCCGGAGCGCGTGGCATTTCGGCTTTCCTGGTGCCAGCAGACACGCCGGGCCTGTCGGTCGCCGAGCGGATCGAGGTGATTGCCCCGCACCCGCTGGCGCGGCTGAGATTCGAGAATTGCCGCATCCCGGCCTCGGCCCTGATCGGCGAGGAGAATGCCGGTTTCAAATACGCGATGGGTACGCTGGACGTGTTCCGCTCCACCGTCGCTGCCGCTGCGCTCGGCTTCGCCCGGCGAGCCATGGACGCGGCCCGGTCACGCGCCAAATCGCGGCAGCTGTTTGGAGACACGCTCGCCGATCTGCCGGTTGTGCAGTCCCAGCTTGCGGAGATGGCGATCGATATCGATGCCAGCGCGCTTTTGATTTATCGCGGTGCATGGATGAAGGACAATGGCGTGGCGCGCATTTCGCGCGAGGCCGCGATGTCGAAATTCTATGCCACCGAGACGGCCCAGCAGACGATCGACAAGGCGGTCCAGATCTTTGGCGGGCTGGGTGTCACCAAGGGCTCTGTGCCGGAAGCGCTTTATCGAGATATCCGGGCGCTGCGGATCTATGAAGGTGCATCGGAGGTCCAGAAGCTGATCATTGCGAGGCATCTGTTGTCGGAGGACGCGTCGTGAAAGTGCTGCAACCGGAAAACTGGCCGCGTCCGAAAGGCTATTCCAACGGGATCGAGGCCAGCGGACGGCAGATATTCGTGGCCGGGCAGATCGGCTGGGACGCGACCGAGACGATCGTTTCCGACGATTTTGCCGACCAGTTCGAACAGGTGTTGCGCAATACGCTGATTGTGCTCAAGGAGGCGGGTGCCGGACCGGAACACATTGTCCGGATGACAGGATATATCACTGATCGGCAGGCCTATCTCGACGCCGCGCCGCGCCTGGGCGCGATCTGGAAAGCGCTGATGGGGAAGAATTATCCGGCGATGGCGTTTGTGATTGTGGCCGGCCTGGTTGAGCCGCGCGCGCAGATCGAGATCGAAACGACGGCGGTGGTCCCGGACTAGACCCGCTCCAGCACCATGGCCGCGCCCTGGCCGACGCCGACACACAGGGTAACGAGCGCGTATTTTCCGCCCTCCGCGTGAAGTCGATGCGCAGCGGTGAGCGCAAGCCGGGCACCGCTGGCCCCGAGCGGGTGACCCAATGCAATCGCGCCGCCCCAGGCATTCAGTCGCTCATCCGTATCCGGAAGACCCCAGCTGCGGATGCAGGCGAGCACTTGTGCGGCGAAGGCCTCGTTGAGTTCGATCACGTCCATCTCGTTGAGTGACAAACCTGCCAATGCCAGTGCTTTCTCACTGGCCGGCACCGGACCGATGCCCATGGTGCGCGGCGGAACGCCGGCGGTGGCATAGCTGACAATCCGCACCATCGGGTCGAGCCCGAGCACCTTCCCGGCGGCTTCGCTGGCGACAACCAGCGCGGCCGAACCGTCATTCACGCCGGAGGCATTGCCCGCGGTGACGCTACCGCCCTTGCGGAAAGCGGCCGGCAATTTCGCCAGCTTGTCGGCCGTCACATCCGGACGCGGATGTTCGTCTTCGGTGACAATAACCGGATCGCCCTTGCGCCGGGGTATGGATACGTGCGTGATCTGCGAGGCCAGTCGGTCGCGCGAGGCGCCGGTCTTCTGCTGTGACCAGGCGGCAAAAGCGTCCTGGTCCTCGCGGGAAATCGCAAATTCCTCGGCAAGGTTCTCGGCCGTTTCGCCCATGGACTCGACACCATAGATGCGCTCGATCTCGGGATTGACGAAGCGCCAGCCAATCGTTGTGTCCTCGAGCTTCGCCGCGCGGGAAAAGCCGGTTGCAGCCTTGCCCATCACGAAGGGTGCGCGCGACATACTCTCGACACCGCCGGCGAGCATACAATTTGCGCCGCCGCTCCTTATACGGAAGGCGGCTTGTGCAACCGCTTCGAGTCCGCTGGCGCAAAGCCGGTTCACCGTGACACCGGGCACGGTCTCGCCCAGCCCGGACAGCAGCACCGCCATGCGCGCGACATTCCGGTTGTCCTCGCCGGCCTGGTTGGTGCAGCCAAGGATCACGTCCTCGACCGCCTCTGCAAGACCGGCATGCCGTTCGGCGAGTGCCCGGATCGGTATGGCTGCGAGATCATCCGCCCGGACAGAAGAAAGTGCGCCGGCATATTTGCCGATCGGGGTTCTCAGCCCGGTGTAGAGAAAAGCTTCCGTCATGGTGACCCCTCATGCACTATGGCCACACAAACAGCGCGGCGATTCACAACACAGACTAACGGGCTGCGCAGCAATTGGGGAGACAGGCCATGCCGATGGCGCCATCAGGCTATGCGGATGGTTTCGCACGCGACAACCTGCCCGACGAAAGTGACTGGCCGGATTTCCGGTTCGACATTCCTGCTGTTCAATATCCCGAAAGACTGAATGCCGCGGCCGAGCTGCTCGACGGGGCGATTGCAAAAGGCTGGGGTGAGCGCGTGGCCATTTATTCGCCGGCGCGGACGCTGACCTATGCGGAGCTGAATGCCGAGGCCAACCGGTTTGCCCAGGTGCTGATCGACGATCTCGGGCTAGTCACAGGCGAACGGGTTCTGATCCATGGCGGGAACTCGGTTGACATGGTCGTGGCCTGGTATGGCTTGCTCAAGGCGGGCGGTATCGCCGTCATGACGATGCCGTTGCTACGCGAGCCCGAGATCACCAAGATCGTGAAAAAGGCCGCGATCCGTCTCGCCCTGAGCGCGGCCCCGCTGAAAGAGGCGGTCGAGCAATCCATGGCCAAGGATAGCGGTCTGGCGCGTCTCGCCCTCCTCGGACCGGATCAGGAAATCGGCCAGCTGATGGCGGACAAGCCGGCGGAATTCCAAGCTTGCGATACGGCTGCGGACGATGTCGCGTTGCTGGCGTTCACGTCCGGCACGACGGGCGAGCCCAAGGCCTGCGCGCATTTCCATCGCAGCGTACTGGCTATGGCGGACACGTTCGGCGCAATGCTCGAGCCGGAGGCAGGGGATATCTATGCCGGAACGCCGCCCTTCGCCTTCACCTTCGGGTTGGGGGCTTTCGTGGTGTTTCCCGCGCACGCCGGGATCGCCGTCGCGCTGCCGCCCAAGCCCGGTTTCGAGGCCTTGTGCGAGACGATCCAGCAATTCGGCGTCACCCACACCTTCACGGCGCCGACCGGATACC
>CBDUFA010000132.1:0-5081 GCA_965366295.1 uncultured Hyphobacterium sp. | reverse complement strand
CTATATTTCCAGCCGCTCGGGCGAAGTCGGAGGCGGGATGGGGTTGGGCACCTTCATTGCCATCACCATGATCGAGCGGTTGGGCGGCAAGGCGCAGTTTGCCAATGGCGGCGAATTGCACGGCGCGCTGATACGTGTGGAATGGCCGCGCAAACAGGTGGAAGCCGTGGAAGAAGCGGGCTAATTAGTTTTGATGAATGCATGGGACTGACGGCATGACGGATACAGAACTCGACCTTCCCGAAGACAAGACCCTTCTCGTGGTCGACGATGATGCGCCTTTCCGCACCCGTCTCGGGCGCGCGCTGACCAGCCGCGGCTTCATCGTCTCGGCGGTCGGCACTGTGTCCGAAGCCATGGAAATTGCCCGCGCCAACCCGCCCGCCTTTGCCGTGGTCGATCTGCGGCTCGATGATGGCGACGGGCTGGACGTGGTCCGCGCCCTGCATGCCTCACGCGATGACTGCCGGGCTGTCATGCTGACCGGTTATGGCAATATCGCCACTGCGGTGGCTGCGGTTAAATCCGGCGCCGTCGACTATCTGGCCAAGCCCGCCGATGCCGACGATGTCGTCAAGGCGCTGCTGGCGTCCGGCGAGAAACCGGCCCCGCCGGACAATCCGATGTCGGCCGACCGCATCCGCTGGGAACACATCCAGCGCGTATTCGAGCTGTGCAATCACAATGTCTCGGAAACCGCCCGCCGGCTCAACATGCACCGCCGCACCCTGCAGCGCATCCTGGCCAAGCGCGCACCGCGCTAGGGCGTCGCGGCGGCCTGCCGGTCATTCTGGCGGCGCTGCTCCGCGGCCCGCAGGATGGTCGCGAACAGGTTGAACCCGAGCAGGCGGCGATCGGCCTCGTCGAGCGACGACAGGCGCCGGTCACCGGAGGCGCGCCGCTCCGGGCCCACCACCATGATGCCCTGGTTGATCAGCCATTGCATGCTGTCGCCGACCTGTTCGGCCTGCTCGGCACCCAGCTCCCAGTCGCGGATCCGCATTTCCGCTGTCAGCGTGGCCGATGACGCCCCCGGCTCGACCGCGAAGGACAGGTAAACCGGCTCGGTATCCAGCGTGGTGGACAACGGGTCGGTCACGAAATGGCGGTAATCGTCCGGCCAGGAAATCTCGGTCGTCTGGCGCGCCCGGAAGGGATAGGGCAGCGCGCGCGCCTCGAGCGAGGTTTTCTCGTTCGAGCTGAGATCGGTCATCGCCACCGCATGCGCGCCAAAGGCCAGCACCGGCCGGTTGCGGCTGCGGTGATAATTCTGCAGCACGACCTGTCCCCGCCAGCGCAGGGTGAGCCGGTTGTTGGCGGTATCGTCGATGCGCTCGAAATCGCCGGGCTGGATCGGGTCGACCAGCCGGAAGCTGTAGAAGCCGGCGATCAGCCGCTCCAGCGCATCGGGCTGGGCCGAATCGGCACCTGCGCGCATGGAATCGGCGAGCACGCCCGACAGCGTCCACTCCAGCTCGGCCTCGGCGAGCTGTTCGCGGACATCGATCACGTCGAAGGATTCCCGGACATCGAGCAGCGGCGGCTGGCCCGTCTGGCGCATGTCCACCAGGCCCATGATATTGCGGTCCAGCACCAGCGCATATCCGAAATCGGCCTGGCTGAGCGCATCGAGATGGCCGAACTGTTCCGAGCGCGTCGGGTCCAGCCAGTAGCGGCGGCCATTATGCGCCAGCGTCACGATCACATGGTTGAACAGGAGCGGCGAGGCCGGCAGCTCCAGCAGGCCCGGTCCGAGCGAGGTCGACACGATGGCGGCGCTGGCATTGATGTCCAGCGCGGCGAGGATCGAGATCAGCAACAGCGTCTTGGCCTTGCAGTCGCCCTCGGCATAGCGAAGCGTTTCATCCGGCGTGATCGGCGTATAGCCGCCCTCGCCCAGCAGGATGGCGAAATAGTTGATCTCGCGCTGGGTATATCGCAGTGCCTCCGCGATCTGGTCGCGCGGGTCCGGATTGTCGCGCCGGATCGCATCGGCCACGCGCCGCACTTCCGGCGTGATCACCGGGCGGTAGAAGGGCGCGGCCCAGTCGGCCACTTCGCGCCAGGAGGTAAACCGGCTCAACAGGAGGCTGGACTGGTCGAAGCGCCAGGCCGGCACGCCCGGTTCCGCGACATGCGCCTCGACCGGGCCGGGGCCATAGACGATCTCGACCGAATCCTCGTGCACATAGCGGCGCAGGTCCACATCCGGGCCGACCACGCGTTCATTCAGCGCTTCGCGCGGCCAGACCACGCGGACGTGGAAATTCTGGAACGGCACCGGCGTGCCGAGCGGCACCAGCGCGCTGTGGCGGCCGTTCAGCGACGGGTTCCGGTCATGGATCGAATAGGCGATATCAAGCGTATCATCGGCGCGCACGCCCGGCATCCGCACGAGCGCATTCACCTGGCCCGTGAAATAGCCCTGCGACAGCCGGTCTTCCTGCCGCAAAACGTCGACGCTGACATCGCGCGTCATGTCGATGACACGGCCATCGCGGGTAATGCGGGCATGGTGAATCTGCAGCGAGCTGATCGCCGGATCCATCGGCAATTCGAGCGACGACATTGCGCTGGCAATCTGCGCATTGGGGGATTGCACGACCATGCGTGTATAGCGGACCAGCGCGTCGCCGCGGCCGTCGCGCTGCCGGTCGACCAGCAGGAAGCGGGAATCCATCCCGTCGCTGTCATCATATTCCTCGACCGTCAGCGGCTGGACCTCGACCACGAATTCGGGCGTCGGTGCGAAGCTGACATCCAGCTCGACACTGCTGGCCGTGGTTCGCGGCGTATCCGGCAAGACCGGCGAATAGGTGCCGGATTGCAAAGCCTGTGCGCCATCTGACGCCAATACCGCCAACAGGGCCGCAAGGCCCGCGAACACGCGACACAAGATCATCATGATTTCCCCGCCTTTTATGACTGCCACCTTAGGCAGCATTGCCACACAGGGGGAGTCAAAAATGCCCGAGGGCGCAGTTGGCGCCGGCCCGGCGCCTCAGCCGGTCTCGTCGCCGGTCTCTTCGGGAATGTAGGGCTGCCAGCTGGCGGCAAACAGCGCGTTGGACGCCTCGTCGCTGACGAAGAAGTCCTCCTGCTCGCCGATGATGACCGCCCGCGCTTCGTAAGTACCGAGATCCAGCGCCGCGGCGGCGGCCTCGAATTCCGCGGGCAGGAGTTCCGGCTGGCGCACATGGGTCAGCGCCGTGATCGTTGCGGTGGTCCCGTCAATTTCCACACCGCTGGAGATGGTGAAGGCCGCGGTCTCGGCTTCATAACCCTGAGCTTCTGAAAACCAGCCCGCCCACATCTCCGGCACGCTGACACGCGTCACCTGTTGCACATGATAGGGGAAGGGCATCAGCACCGGCGCGGTCCGGTTGTTGATATCGACCGGCAGCACATGGGCGGACGGCGCATGCGCGGTCACGATATAGGTCGGCCGTTCAGCCTCGCTGGTGGCATAATTGCGCATCTCGACATCCGCCGCCCAGCGCCAGGTGATGACATTGGCCGCCGCATCGTCGCTGAAACCGCCTTCGCCATCGGGCTCGAATGCCTCGAAGCGTCCGGTGTAGAGGTTCTGCATGGTGTGCAGGATGGCGACTTCGCCCTGCTGGGCGATCAATGCGCGGATCATGTCGGCGGCGGCATTGCGGAATTCCCAGTTCACCGCCAGCGCCGCGCCGGCATCGTCCGGACCCTCACCGGCAAAGACCAGCGATTCCGTGACATCCACCAGCGGCGCCGGAAAGGCGTAATCCGGCATGTCGGCGAGCGAATCCGTGCCCGGCGCCACGATCAGGGCGGACCCGAAGGCCGGCTGCGTCATGGTCTCGATCGTGCCCGCCTGTTCCGGCTGGGTCGGGTCGAAATAATAGCGGCTGCCCTCATGCATCAGCGTGACGATGACATGGTCGAAAAGCGAGGGCGTGGCCGGCAGGCCGTCCAGCCCGCGGCCGACGCTCGTATGGACCAGCGCCGCATGGGCCTCGATATCCATGGCCGCGAGAATGGACAGGAGAAGCAGCGTCTTGGCCTTGCAATCGCCCTCGCCATAGCGAAGCGTCTGTTCGGGCCGCAAGGGCTGATAGCCGCCCTCGCCGAACAGGATGGCGAAATAGCGGACCTCGCGCTGCGCATAGCGCACAGCCGCGGCGATCCGCGCACCCCGGCCTGCATGATCGGCCATGATCTCATCGGCGATCGCCTGCACCTGGTCATCGACCACCGGCTCATAGAGCGGCATGGCCCAGTCGACCACGTCCTGCCAGTCCTCGAAACGCGTGCCGATGAAGAAGCCGGCCGGGTGATGCCAGGGCGGGATATAGGCATTGCCCTTGTCCGGGTTGAACGGCGCGGGCCCGAAGCTCAACACGGTCTGGCGGCCGGTATCGACCCGGTCGATCTCGCCATTGAAGCTGATCGTCTCGAACTGCACGCGGTCGCGCGGCCAGACGCTGCGGTAATGCAGCCGGCCGACCGGCTCGGTGAAGCCGAAATCAAACAGGGCAGTATGGTCATTGCCCACCACCGGGTGCCGCTGCCGGATGGAATAGGAAATGTCGGCAATATCGCCCGACCTTATACCCGGTACGCGCACCAGCGCGGTCACGCCGCCGGTGAATATCCCCTGGCTGAGCGATTCCTCCTGGCGCAGGAAATCGACGCTCGCATTGTCGGTGAGATCAATCATCTCGCCCTCGCGCTCGACCCTGATCTGGTGCAGATCGAGCGATTGCATCGCCGGGTCGATATAGATCGGGAAGGAGGAAATGGCCTCCGCCCCGGCCGCATTGACCGTGCGGATGACGAAACGCGAATAGGACACCATTTCGTTGCCGGTCGCATCCACCTGCTGGTCGAAGAGCAGGAATTGCGCACCGCCCGCCGGCTCCTCGGCATAGTCGGCCTCGCCCAGCGGATCGACTGTCTCCACAAAGCGCGGCGTACGGGCAAAGGACACGTCCGGATCGACCTGCTCGATCGTGGAACGGGGCACACGGCCGGTCCGCACTGGTTCCATATCTTCGCCCGCCGCCAGGTAGCCGGTGCCGAACAGGCCGTCGGGATAAGGC
>CBDUFA010000131.1:0-5081 GCA_965366295.1 uncultured Hyphobacterium sp. | reverse complement strand
GAACAAGCTAGGACGCAGGGGACAGAGAGTTTCCGGGGCAGGCGATGAAAGTCTTCTTCAAGAAATTGCAGGGCCGTTTTCGTGATCCGCGCCAGTTCTCGGTGCCGTCCATGGACCGGCACTGCCCGATCTGCGGCTATGAAGGGAAATTCCTCTCGCTCGGCACGCCGCCGCGCTGGGACGGCCGCTGCCCGAACTGCAATTCGCGCGAACGCCACCGTCTCCTGCATATCTGCCTGGAACGGGAAGGCATCGACCTCAAGGATGGCCGCACCATCCTGCATTTTGCGCCCGAGGGCTATTTCAAGAAAATGATGGGCGATGCGCCCCATTATCACACCGCCGACCTCGTGCCCGGCAAGGCGCAGCACGCCATGGACATGTCGGACATGACGTTCGACGACGCCAGCGTCGATTGCGTCCTGGCGCACCATGTCCTCGAGCATGTGCCGGACGACCGGAAGGCGATGCGCGAGAGCTTCCGGGTGTTGAAGCCGGGCGGGCTGGCCATCTTCTCCGTGCCGCAGAACTGGGCGCGCGCGGAAACCTACGAGAATCCGGACGTCACCACGGCGGCGGAGAAATTCGCCCACTATGACGACGCCAGCCATGTCCGCTATTACGGTCGCGACTTCGCCGAACGGGTCCGCGAGGCGGGTTTCGAGGTCACGGAATGGCGCCTGACGCCGGAAGAAGAACCGAAATACGGCCTCTTCAAGCAGGACGTGATCTATCTCTGCCGCAAGCCCGGCTAGGCGCGTTCGAACACCAGGTAGGCCGAGACCGGAAACACCGGGGTGATGCTGTTCAACCCGGCAATGCCGCGCAGTGTTTCGACCGGCGCTTCGAGACCGAAATCGCGGACATCGACCAGCGCCGGCTCGCGGGACACCACCAGGATGCGGTCCTCCCCGGCGCGGGTGACGGTGACGGGCGCATAGACGGTCCGCGCGGTGCGGCGCAGCGTGACCGACAATTCCAGCTCGGTATCGACGGATTGTCCGGCCACCAGGTCTTCGAACAGGTCGGGCGCAACCGATGTGTTCACCCGGATCTCGGCGAATTCCGCGACATTGAAGAAGATATCGCGAAGCCGCTCATTGCGGATATCGACATAGGTCTCGACGCTGGCCGGATTGATGACCAGCCCGGCATTGCCGTCTGCATCGACCTGGCCGGAAAAGGCGCCGAAGCGGCTGACCTCGGCGACATCGCCGTTCTTCACCGAGACGAAGGTGAGGTCCGACGCCTCGCCATTCAATTGCCATGCACTGCCGGTCACCGGCGCATCCTGGGAACAGGCCGCCAGCGCGAGCGCGAAAAGAATTGCGGTAAGACCCTTGAACATGCCAACACCTTCCTGTTGCTTCGCAGCGATCTGATTGGGCCGAGTCTAGGACGAATATCGTGATTTTCTACCGCAATGTTGCTGTTGTCATGGTCGCCATGGCCGTCTGGCAGATCGCCACCGGTCTGCTCAATGTGGCGCTACCCCTGACCATGGCCGCGGCGGAGTGGTCTGGCGTGGTGATCGGTTCGATCGCTTCGGCCTATGCGCTCGGCTTCATGGTCGGCGCCTTTTATGCGCCCAAGCTGATCGCCCGGATCGGGCATATCCGTGCCTTTGCCGCAGCCGGCGGGCTGGCTGCTGCCGCGACCCTGATCCTCGGCATCGATACCAATGCCTATCTCTGGTTCGCGCTGCGCCTCGTCTTTGGCGCCAGCGCGGCGTGCCTGTTTGCCATCGCCGAAAGCTGGATTGCCGATGCCACCCCGGCCAATCGCCGTGGCGGCGTGATCTCGGCCTACCAGATCGCCGGACGCGCCGGCATTGTGATCGGCCCCTTCCTGATCGCCGGCGGTTCGCAGGAGATTGGCGGCGCTTTGTTGATCGCGGGCGCTTTCCTGGCCCTCGCCATCTCCCCGGTTGCCGCGACCGGGCGGGCACAGCCCGTCCTGCCCGATCATCCGCCGGGCTCACCGCTCGATGCACTGAAGACGGCGCCGGCCGCCGTCATCGCGGTCTTCTCGGCAGGCCTGGTCAACACCGGTGTCCTGGCCTTCATCCCGATCTGGGCCGCCAGCCTGGGCGGCGAGAACAGCGAAGCCAGCGTGACAGCGGCCGCCGCGCTCGTCATGGGTGTGATCTATGCGGCCTCCATGGCCAGCCAGTGGCCCGCGGGCAAGATTTCCGACCATTATGACCGGCGGCTCGTCATCGGCGCGCTGGGTGTCAGCTGGGCGGTGGTCTCCATCGTGCTGACCGCCTTCGTGAACCCGGGTTTCGTGCTGGGCGTGATCCTGATCGGCCTGTGGGGTGCCACTTCGCTGGCGCATTATGGCGTCTCCGTCTCCCATGCCGCCGACCGTGCCCCGGCGGGTCAGCTGCCGGCCATGGCATCCGGCCTGCTCCTGGTGTGGGCGACAGGTTCCGTGATCGGTCCGCTGATCACCGGCGCGCTCTATGCCAGCCCGATGGGCATGCGCGGTGTCTTCCTGTTCTCCGCGCTGATCGGTGTGGTGCTGGCCGGCGCCATGTTCCTGCGCAAGCGGGTACGCCGCGCGCCCAGCGAGGCCGAGCGCGAGGACTTCGTCAATCTGCACGCGACCTCCGCGGCGCTCGCGGAAATCGAGCCGGAAGACGACATTTGATCGCCTCTGCGATTGGACGGCCCGACGTGCATTGCACCGCAACATGCGGGTGTTATAAGCCGGGGGTATCCTTTCCGCCTGACCGCCGATTCCCACGCGAGGCCCGACACCCATGAACATCCACGAATACCAGGCCAAATCCCTGCTGAAATCCTTTGGCGCGCCGGTCGCCGATGGCGGCGTTGCCATGACGCCGGCCGAGGCCGAAGCGGCCGCCAAGAACCTGCCCGGCCCCTTGTGGGTCGTGAAGGCCCAGATCCACGCCGGCGGGCGCGGCAAGGGCAAGTTCAAGGAAGCCGGGGCCGGTGAAAAGGGCGGTGTCCGCCTCGCCAAGTCGGTGGCGGAAGTGCGGGAGTTTGCCCAGCAGATGCTCGGCTCCACCCTGGTGACCAAGCAGACCGGTCCGGCGGGCAAGCAGGTCAACCGCATCTATGTCGAGGATGGTGCCGACATCCAGCGCGAGCTCTATCTCTCGCTGCTGGTTGACCGTGCCACCAGCCGTGTCGCCTATGTGTGTTCCACCGAGGGCGGCATGGATATCGAGGCGGTCGCCGAGGAAACCCCCGAGAAGATCCACACCGTGCATGTCGACCCGGCCGCGGGTTACAGCCCCTATGTCGGCCGCAAGGTCGCCGCGGCGCTGGAACTGGATGCCGCGCAGACCAAGCAGTGCGTCAAGCTGATGGGCCAGCTCTACAAGGCGTTTGTCGAGAAGGACATGGCGCTGCTCGAGATCAACCCGCTGATCGTCACCGAACAGGGTAATCTGCATGTGCTTGATGCCAAGGTCGGCTTCGATAACAACGCCATGTACCGCCATCCCGACATTGCCGAGCTGCGCGACCTGACCGAGGAAGACGACAAGGAAATCGAGGCGTCCAAATACGACCTCGCCTATATCGCGCTCGACGGCGATATCGGCTGCATGGTCAACGGGGCGGGCCTTGCCATGTCGACCATGGACATCATCAAGCTCTATGGCGCGGAACCGGCCAACTTCCTTGATGTCGGCGGCGGTGCGTCCAAGGAAAAGGTGACGGCCGCCTTCAAGATCATTACCGCCGATCCCAACGTCAAAGGCATATTGGTCAACATTTTCGGCGGCATCATGAAGTGCGACGTGATCGCCGAGGGTGTGATCGCCGCGGTCAAGGAAGTCGGCCTGAAAGTGCCGCTGGTCGTGCGCCTGGAAGGCACCAATGTCGAAAAGGGCAAGAAGATCATTTCCGACTCGGATCTCGACGTGATCCCGGCAGATGATCTCGATGACGCCGCCCAGAAAATCGTCAAGGCGGTGAAGGGATAGGATGCCTTCTGGCTTTCTCCGTCATCACCCGATTCATTCGGGTGATCTGAAAGATAGCCCGAACAAGTCGGGCTATGACGCCCCCTTTTGCTGTCTAGAGGCGGCAACCGCGTGACCGGTCTGTTCCAGATACTCCTCATGGTCGTGCTGCCGATCGCGGCAGGCGGATACGCCGCCTGGTTCGCCCGTGCGCGCATCGCCGCCATGCGCTGGAATGTCTATGCCAGCGTGCTGATGCTGGGGCTTTTGACGCCGGTTCTGCTCGGCCTTGTGGTGGCGCAGCTGATGATCGACCGGGTCGAGACCGGCATGACGCTGGCCATCCCGATGATCATGGGCGTGTCCGCCGGCACGGGCTGGCTGGCCGGCGCCCTGATGTTCCGTTTCTCGGGAGGCGAGCAATGACGCGGCCTTCCGATTTCACCTTCTTCCATGAACACCGCGTGCGCTGGTCCGAGGTCGACCCGCAGGCGATCGTGTTCAATGCGAATTACTTCGTCTATGTCGACCATGCCGTGACCGAGTATTTCCGCGCCAATGACCTGATGTGGGACCGGACACTGGAGCGCGGCTACGACTTCTTCACGGTCAATGCGAATTGCAATTTCCGCAGCCCGGCCCGGCTCGACGAGCTGATCCGGATCGGCTTTCGCTGCAAGCGTTTCGGTACATCGTCGGTGGACTATGCTTTCGGCATTTTCCGCGGTGACGAATTGCTGGCCGACGGCACGATGACCTATGTCTGCGCGGATGCCGAGACCCGCCGCCCGAAACCGCTTCCCGAGGATTACACCTCCCGCATTCTCGCCTTCGAAACGCATGCGATCGAACGCAAGGAGGCGATGAATGCTTAGCGCCCTGGCTCTGTTGGCAATGGCACAGGAGACCGCCGGCACACCGCCGGTGATATCCGATGAAACGCGTGCCTGCGTGGAGCGATATGCTCCGCAGGTCGAAGCGAGTTTCTCATCATTGCTCGACGGCGCTGACTACATTGTCGGTTATGTTTGTGCCGAGCGGATGCGGGCGGATATCGTCGCATTCGCGTCGAATTATCCCGCGCCGGACTGGCGGCTGATGTTGGATGCTGGCGGGTCGGATAGCTATTATGTCGTTGAGGACT
>CBDUFA010000130.1:0-5091 GCA_965366295.1 uncultured Hyphobacterium sp. | reverse complement strand
AGGCGCGAAGCCATGTCCGCCATGTTCAGCGTTCCGGTCGCCATATAGAGGAAGCCGACACCGATCACGAAGAAGGTGGCGCCGATCGTGCCGAGGATCAGGTAGTTGTAAGCGGCGGTTAGCGCGCGGCGATCACTGTCCGCCCCCATGCCGACCAGCACATAGGTCGAGATCGAGGATATCTCGAGGAAGACGAACATGTTGAACGCGTCGCCGGTGATAGCCACGCCGATCAGGCCGGCAAAGCACACCAGGAAAGCCGAATAGAACAAGGCTTGCCGGCTGGACGCGATCTCGTCGGCCACGCTGGGCAGCGCATAGATCACGCTGAGCAGGCCGAGCGCCGCGATCAGCAACAACAATACGGCATTGAGGCTGTCGATCCGGAACTCGATACCCGCCGGGGGCTCCCAGCCTCCCATGGCATAGGAGATCACGCCGCCGGTCTGCACGTCGATGACGAGCGTCACGGCAAGCAGGGCGGAGAATGCCGTCGCGATCAACGCCACCGCCCAGCCCAGACGGCCATTCGGCATGATCGCGGCCACAGCTGCCATCAACAGCGGCGTCACGACAACGATGGCGGGCGCGTGCTCGGCAAGGTGGGCCGGCACAAGCGAAGCGAGGAACTCCATCAGCCGTTTCTCCCGGCACTGTCGACGGCATAGTCCGCCTTGTTGATCGCTTCATCCTCGATCGTGCCATACGTCTCGCGGATGCGGACAACCAGGGCGAGCCCCACGGCGAGCGTGGCCACGCCAACGACGATGGCGGTCAGGATCAGCACGTGCGGCAGCGGGTTGGAATAGATCGCCTCGCCGTGAGATGCGCCATAAGCGGCGGTCTGTTCGGCCGCGCTGGCGGCATGATCCGCCATCTCGGCACCATGGCCGGCGGCGGTGGCCGCTTCGCCCGCATGGCTGTCGGTTTCGCCATGCCCGCCGCCATATTCCGGCAGGATCGGCGGCTGACCACCAAACACCTTGCCCATGGTAATGTAGAGCAGGAAGACCGAGGTCTGGAACAGGGACAGGCCGACCAGTCGCTTGACCAGGTTCCCGGTCGCGATCACGGCATAAAGGCCCGTCATCATCAGGATGATGACGATGATGAAATTGAAGCGTTTGGCGAGGAGCTCGATCATCACCACTCCCCTTCCGGAAGATCCGGCGCGCGGCTGGCGAAGGAATAGAAGATCGCCATCATCACGGAAAACACGGTGGAGAGTACGCCCAGCTCGACGAGAATGATACCGATATGCTGGCCGCTATGGTGCGCCAGATCCGGATGCAGCACGTCGTAATCGAGGAAATTCGCACCGAGCAGCCAGGTCGCGATACCGGTGCCGCCATAGAGCAGCACGCCGACCGCGGCGAGCCCTTTCACGAACCAGGTCGGCACGGCGCGCTTGGCGTTGTCGACGCCGAAAATCAGCGCGTAGAGAATGACCGCCGCGGCCACGATGACACCGGCCTGGAAGCCGCCGCCCGGGCTGTAATCGCCATGAAAATGCACATAGAGGCCAAACACCACGATCAGCGGGATCAGCAGCTTGGAGACGACGCGAAGAACCAGGTGCGGGCTCATTTGCTGTCCTCCTTGTTTTTGCGGCCATTCAGGCCAAGGAGCAGCATCACGCCCAGCCCGGCCGCGAAGATCACGACCGTTTCGCCGAAGGTATCAAAGCCCCGATAGCTGGCCAGCACGGCGGTCACGACGTTGGGCACCGCGATCTCCTGCGGTGTCGAGGTGATGTAGTCCATGCCGACATAGGAATTGGCCGGCGAATTCGGGTCGCCATAGATTGGCATGTCGCCGACGGCATAGAACAGCGCGGCACCGGCAACCGAGACCACAATCAATGCGGCCCAGTGCCGTCCGGCCTTTACCGGCTCGGCCTCACGCGCGGTCAACAGCATGGCCGCCAGCATCAGAACGGTAGAAATGCCCGCCCCGACCGCGGCCTCCGTGAATGCCACGTCGACCGCATCGAGCGAGACGAACCAGGCGGCTGAAAGCAGGCTGTAAACGCCCATCAGCATGACAGCCGCGAACAGATTGCGCAGCCGGACAATGGCCACGCCGACGGCAAGCAGCATCGCCATCAGCGCGTAGTCCAGCAACTGGGTCCAGTCGAATTCGGTCATGCTTCGCCCTCCTCGCCGCCATCGCGCGGATGCGGCGGCTGGTGCCGCGAGAGCAACGGGTTGAGACCGGCACGGTGGGCCGCATTGGCAACAGCATGCGTGGCGGTCGGGCTGGTCAGGAACAGGATGAAACCGACCAGCAGCAGCTTTGCGGCGAGCAGCGTGAACCCGGCCTGCAGGATCAGCGCGAACACGATCATCTCGGCGCCCAGCGTATCGGTCACGCCGGCTGCGTGCATGCGGGTGTAGAAATCCGGCAGGCGGATAACGCCGATCGCGCCGGCGAGCACAAACACCACGCCCGTCACCATGAAGGCGATGCTGGCGATGTCGCGGATCAGGAGAAGGATTTCCATCAGTCGTCATCTCCATCGATTGCGCGGCGGAGCGACATCTGCGCGAGGGCGATCTCCAGCGACCGGTAGCGGAAGAATTTCAGGATGGCGATCGTCGCGATGAAATTCACCAGCGCATAAAGCAGAGCGATATCAATACCATCCGCGCGGCCAACCAGGAGGCTGAAGATCAAAAGCAAGAGCACGGTTTTGGTGCCGAACGAGTTGGCGGCCAACACCCGGTCGTAAAGACTCGGCCCTGCAAACAGCCGTCCCAGCATGATGGCCATGGCTAATGCCATCGCCAGTGCGCCGCCCAGATTCACCCAGTCCATCATGTCGGCGCTCCATCTGTGGCGCGAGCGGCATGCAAATTCATGTCGGCAAAGGCTTCCGCCGCCGTGAAGGACGAATCCAGCGCATGCACCAGATAGGCATCCTCCTCGATCTCAACCGTCACCGTGCCGGGCGTCAGCGTGATCGAGTTGGCAAATACGCAACGCGCGAGATCGGTTTCCGCCGTCACCGGGACGCGCACCAGGCGCGGCGTGATGTCGATTTCCGGCTTCAGCGACTGGCGCACCACGTCCAGATTGGCTTTCGCAATCTCGCCACCGAGCCAGATATAATAGGGGATCAATGTATGGAGGCGGAAAAAGGGTGCGGTCTCACGGTCCAGGATCCGCATGCGGAGGACGAGCACCATGGTAATGACTACACTGGCGGCCCCGAAGGCCAGAAGGGTGATCTTGTCGTATCCGGACAACACCCACCAGAGCAGCGCCAGCACCAGGCTCAGGCTTACCCCGTAGATCATGTTTCCTCCCGAATGTCGGCCGCGAACGGGTCGATTGGGAGGCTTTTAACCATGCCCACCGGGCTTGGCCAGTATTTCACTCGGATTCCTTCACACGAAATGCTGTGGGGTTATTTGCGCGCTTCGTCGCCTGCTTTCGACCAGTCCCAGTAGCGCAGCACGGTCTGCGCCTTCTCGACCGACAGCCCGTCATAGACCAGTTGCGCCCGCTCGGATGCGCCGGCCCGGTCGAAATCCGGCAGTGCCGCGCAAAGCTCGCGGAAAGGCTCGCGGTCAACGCCCGTTGCCTTGCAGAGAATCGCGACCGGCTCACCGCCAAGATCGCTGCAGATCCGGTTACACAGCGTATCGCTGATGCCTGCGAGGAGCCCGAGTTCACCGAAACTCACCGCGTCGGCGCCACGAAGGCGCATCTGCGAGATCAGGCCTTCCATGCCGCCATGCCGGCTGTCCTCGGCGGCTTCGCGATTGCGTTGCCGCCGGTCGACGAATTTGAGCGCGCGGTTGACCAGCGGGTCGGCCCAGCCTTCCGCGGCAGCCATAGAGAACACGTCTTCAGTGGCCTCGATCATCAGCGTCCGGCCGACCGCGAAGCGCTGGAGAATGGCTTTCCGGTGGGCGTGCCCGCAATGCCAGAACATCTGGAATGCCGCGCGCGGCCGTAACTCCGGACGTTTCAGCAAGGCATCCACATAGCTGGACTCGCTCTCGGTCAGCGCGACGATATGGTTCACCGTCGGCGGCGCCAGGCGCGCCGCTCCGTTGGCGAGTAGCGCCGCCACAACCGCCGGCTCGCCGACAGAGGCCAGCGCCGCCGTAACGGTCTCCGAAACGCTGTCCCGCGCGGCAATGGCCACACGGTGATCGATCGTGCCCAGGCGGCTGACTTCCATTAGGTCGAAATCCGTCAGCGCCGTGGAGGATTCCAGCAATGGCGCGGCAATCTCGAAGGAATCGGCGGCCAGCAATTTCACGATATTGGCCGGCGCATCGGCAATTTCCGCCAGCCGGCGGGCGCAACGGGCGCGGATTTTCGCGTCGCTGTTGCGCAGGATCTCGTAAAGCAGGTCGCCCACGATCCAGCGTTCCTGCGGGCTGATCCGGCTGGACGGCAGGCAGATGATATCAGCCAGCCGCCGCGCCAGGACGGATCGTGCATGCCCCGTATCGGCTGCGGGCTGCGAAAGCGTGAGCGGTTCGGTGCTGGTCATGGCCTCGCCTGTTCACCCTGAAAATGCCTTCCAAGGCGTTAAACAAGCGTATGCGGGGCCATGTCGCCTTGCGCTCCGCCGCGTGCCTGATCAAGTTAGGCGGTGGACCGATTGCCGGGGGGCGTCTTGAACAATCTGGTTGTGCGGAAAAGCCCGGCACCCTTTGCCGCTTACCTGGTGATCGTGGCCGGGTGGTTCTTCGGATTCGGCCTGCAGACCACGCTCTTTCCCGGAATTGTCTATTTCACGCTGGCGGAATCCCCCGAGCGGCTCGGCCTCGCGCAAATGGCGCTGACAGCGCCCATGCTGTTCTTCCTGCCAGCTGCCGGCGTGCTCGCCGAGCGTCGCGGACGCCGGCGTATCCTCATCATCTTCTATGGTCTCGCGGCAACCCTCGCGGCCATCCTCGGCGGCTTGCTGATCTCGGGCGGGCTCACCTACTGGCTGCTCGTCATCTATGCATTTGCCGTCGGATCCTGCGGAGCCTTCGTCCTGCCTGCCCGCGATTCGGCCATCAACGCCGTGGTGCGGATCGCGAACCGGTCCGGAAAACCGCTGACCCTGCAAAAGGCCGTAGTGAT
>CBDUFA010000129.1:0-5104 GCA_965366295.1 uncultured Hyphobacterium sp. | reverse complement strand
TGAAAAAGGCCTGCAGTTCCGGCGAGGCGAACATGCGGCCATGACGGGCGAAGATCTCGTTCCGGGCGAGGCGTTGCACCTCCGGCGACAATGACAGGACCCGCGTAGGGTCGACATATTCCGTGGCGGTCTGCGGCCAGACCTGGTCCGCTTCGCAGGGCAGGCGGGTACAGTTCTGGGCCATCGCTGCCCCGGACAACAGGGCGGCCAGGGCGGCACTTGCGAGAATTTTCATCATGGCAGCTCCCCTTCTGGCGCAAGTCTGCCTCAAGCCGGGGCCGGGAAAAAGCCCGGCCGGGCAAATTCACGACGGCCGGTTTTTACTGTACAGCGCGGAATTCCGGTCGCAGTTTCGGCCGCAGGGGGCGTTTCAATTTGACCGAAAATACACGGAAAGCCCGGGGCGAGCCGTTTTTCCTGGCCATGATGCTGGTGCTCGCCGCGCTGATTTTCGCCGGGTTCGGCCCGAGCTTCTATTTCCCGGATGCCCATCGCGGCGTGCTTTCATCGGCGCTGAAACTGCACGGGCTGATCTTCAGTCTCTGGGTGTTGCTGATGGTCGTCCAGGCCAGCCTGATCCCGGCCGGGCGATACGGCGTTCACAAGGCGCTGGGCCTTTTGAGCCTGCCGCTGGTCGCGGTCATGGCGGTATCCGGCTGCTTCGCCATGGCGGATGCCTATGCGCGCGGCGTCGATTCCTTCGGCAGCCCCGAGCAATTCATCATCGTGCCTTTCATGGACATTACCGGCTTTGTCGGGATCTACCTGGCCGGCCTCTTGAACCGGAAAAGACCGGCCACGCACAAGCGCCTGATGCTGCTGGCCACGGTCTACGCCATCCTGCCGGCCACGGCACGGATCGGCATTTTCTACTTCCAGAACGAGATGCTGGGGCTTTTCATCCAGATCGCGCTGTTCCTGGCCGTCATCGGATATGACCTGATCTCGCGCCGTGCCATCCATCCGGTCACGCTGATCGTCTTTGCGCTGAGCCTCTTGCGGGTCGGCCTTCTGTTCACGGTCGGGCCGACCGAGGCGTGGGCCAACCTGGTGCGCAGCGTCCTGGGATAGAAAAAACCCCGGATCGTTTGATCCGGGGTTTCGCATTTCCATTTGCCGGTGAGCGCTAGTTGAGGCGCTCGAGCGCGACCGCGGTGGCTTCGCCACCCCCAATGCAGAGCGAGGCGACGCCCTTGGTCTTGCCGTGCTTTTCCAGCGCGGCGAGCAGCGTCACCATGATGCGGGCTCCGGAGGCGCCGATCGGGTGACCCAGCGCGCAGGCACCGCCATTGACGTTGACGATGTCATGGCTGAGGCTGAGTTCCTTCATCGCGATCATCGGCACGACCGCGAAAGCCTCGTTGATTTCCCAGAGATCGACATCGCCCGTCGACCAGCCGGCTTTCTCCAGCACCTTGCGCATGGCGGGCACCGGCGCCGTGGTGAAATAGGCCGGCTCATGGGCGTGGGCGGCGGTGGCGACGATCTTGGCCAGCGGCTTGAGGCCACGGCGTTCGGCTTCGGACAGCTTCATCATCACCAGGGCCGCCGCGCCGTCGGAAATCGCCGAGGCATTGGCGGCCGTCACCGTGCCATCCTTGGAGAAGGCCGGGCGCAGGGACGGGATCTTGTCCGGCATCGCCTTGCGCGGCAGCTCGTCCGTGTCGACCGTGACATCGCCCTTGCGGGTGGAAATCGTGACCGGCGTGATCTCGCGCTTGAAATCGCCTTCGGTCGTGGCGCGCTGCGAGCGGGCCAGGGTTTCCAGCGCATAGGCATCCTGCTGCTCGCGGGTGAACTGGTGTTCGTTCGCGATCATGTCGGCATAAACGCCCATGGGCTGCTTCTCGTAAGCGTCCTCGAGGCCGTCCTGGGCCATGTGGTCCTTGAGGCTGTCATGGCCGTATTTGAAGCCGGCACGGTGGGTCGGCAGCATGTGGGGCGCATTGGTCATGGATTCCATGCCGCCCGCGACGATGATGTCGGCTTCACCGGACAGGATGGAGGAGCGGGCCATGATGGCCGCCTGCATGCCCGAGCCGCACATCTTGTTCAGCGTCGTAGCTTCGACGGATTTCGGCAGGCCGGCCTTGATCGCCGACTGGCGGGCGGGCGCCTGGCCCTGCCCAGCCGGCAGCACATTGCCCATGTAGATCATCTCGATATCGTCGCCGGCGACACCGGCTTCTTCCAGCGCGGCCTTGACCGCGATGGCGCCGAGTTCATTGGCGGACAGGGGGGCGAGCTCGCCGAGCAGGCCGCCCATCGGGGTGCGGGCCATGCCGACGATGACGACGGGATCTTCCTTGGCACTCATATTCGACTACTCCTCGCTGGAAGTCTGAAATGGGGACTTTGGGCGCGCATGTGAACGGCGGCTTCTGCCTTTCGTCAAGACTTGACGCTGGTGATTTTGCTGCAGCGCACACAAGGCCACATGCCGCCTTTCAGGCCAAGAACCGGAAAATACCGGCTTTTCCTTCTTCGCGGGCTCGGCTAAACCCGCACGGGGACTCGGGGGATTACATGTCCAGATTCAAGGGCCGGCCCAGCCGGCGGTCATTCCTGCACTCGGTTCTGGGCGGCGCTGCCCTGACCGGGGCCACGTCCATCGTTTCGGGCGCTTATGCCCAGCAGGGCAGCTGGAGCGCGGCATATGCCGCCTGCCGCTCGGGCGTCACCGATTCGGATGGCGGCTCCGAAGCCGATCCGGTCGGCAATGGCCGCGGCACGGGCATTACCGACAGCGATAGCGGCGAGACCGCCGATCGCGGCGGCTATGGCCAGGGCACCGGTGTGACCGACCAGGACAGTGGCGAGACCGCTGACCGCGCGGGTTATGGCCGCGGGCCGCGCACCTATACCGACCGCGATCGCGGTGCCCATGCCGACCCGGCCGGTGAAGGCCGTGGACCGGCACGCGTGACCGACACGGACACCGGCTTCGGCTCGGACCCGATCGGCCGCGGCCAGGGCGGCGATCGCATCCGCGCCGCCTCGAACCGTCCCTGCCCGGAACCCGCCGCCGAAGCGGCTCCCGAACCGGCGGACAATCCGCATGCCGGTGACCGGACGGGAGGGCATCACTGATGTCTGACGCAGCCAGAAATTCCGATCCGTCGCTCTCGGAAATCACCGCGCCCGCCGCCGCCCGGCTGGAGGGCGTGGATTTTGCCCGCGCCATCGCCTTCCTCGGCATGATGATGGTGAATTTCCATATCTACATCCACAATGCCGAGACCGACCCGGCCTGGATGACGCAACTGGCCAGCCTGTTCTCGGGCCGGGCTGCCGCGACCTTTGTGTTTATCGCCGGGATCGGCACCGCGCTCCTGACCGCGCGCTGGCGGCGCACACGCAGCGTCGAGGACCGCCGCGCGGCGCGCATGTCCCTGTTCAAGCGCGGGATATTCCTCTTCATCGTGGGCGTGTCCTTCCGCGCGCAATGGCCCTATGACATCCTGCACTTCTATGGTGTCTACCTGGCGCTGGGCGCACTGCTCTTCACCTTCAACGCGCGCTGGCTGACGGTTTTCGCCATCATCACGCCGCTGATCTTCGTGGCCGAATACCTCGTACTGCCGCCCGCCTTCGGCTGGGATTACTGGGAGAGCCCGAGCTTTCACAATCCGCTGGTCGCTTTCCGCGACGTCTTCTTCACCGGCCATCACCCGGTCTTTCCCTGGTTTGCCTATTTCCTGGCCGGCATGGCCGTCGGGCGGCTGGACCTGCACAAATCCGCCAATCACTGGCGGCTGCTGATCGGCGGCGCGATCCTGATCGCGCTGGCCAAGACCATCAAATGGGCGATGGGCGACGGGCTGAACCTCGTCAAGCTGCTGCCGGTGGAGGACTGGGGGCCGGGCTATGCGCTGAACTATATTGCCGACCTGTTCGGCACATCGGCCTACCCGCCCACCCCGCTCTACGTGATGTTCGGGCTTGGCACCGGGATGATCGTCTTGTCCCTGTCGCTGATGATCTGCGCCTCTGACGCGCGCCGCAAGCTGTTCAAACCGGTGATCCATGCCGGCCAGATGGCGCTCTCGCTCTATCTCGCCCATGTCTTCATCGGTGTGACCGGGATTGAATGGTTCCTGCCGCGCGAGATGGAATCCATCTACTGGCTCTACGGCATCGTCATCGCCTTCTTCATCGCCTCGATGATCTTCGCGACGATCTGGCGGCGCTATCACAAGCGCGGCCCGGTGGAATGGGCGATGCGGCGGCTGGTGGATTAGAGCCTTTTCTCCCCCTGCTTGCGGGGGGAGTGTCCCGAAGGGACGAGGGGGCAATGGCCCCCTCCGTCAGCTTCGCTGCCACCTCCCCCGTGAACGGGGGAGGAAAAATACCAATGACTAAACTGTCCCGGTGATCCAGCCGCCGCCGAGGACGCGCGCGGCCTCGTCCGCCGGTGAATAGAACACCGCGGCCTGGCCGGGGGCGACACCTTCCTCGCCCTCGTCGAGCAGGACAGAGACCTTGCCGTCCGTCACCGACAGCACGGCCGGGACCGGCGGGCGCGTCGAACGCACTTTCACCAGAACCGGTTCGCCATCCTGTTCGGGCATGGCGCCATTGCCGATCCAGTTGACCTCGTGCAGGCGGATTTCACGCACGCGCAAGGCGTCACGCGGGCCAACAATGACCTGCCGCTTGTCCGGGTCGAGCCGGACGACATAGAGCGGATCGCCCGCCGCGATGCCGAGGCCGCGGCGCTGGCCGACGGTGAATCGCAAAACGCCATTGTGCCGGCCCAGCACGCGGCCATCGACATGGACAATGTCGCCGGGCTCGGACGCGCCGGGACGCAGCTTCTCGACGATGTCGGCATAATTGCCGTCGGGCACGAAGCAGATGTCCTGGCTGTCCGGCTTGTCGAAAATGGCAAGGCCGAAAGCCTCGGCGAGCTGGCGCGTCTGGTCCTTGGTCAGCGAACCGAGCGGGAAGCGCAAATAGTCCAGCTGCTCGCGCGTGGTGGCGAAGAGGAAGTAGGACTGGTCCTTGCCGGCATCCTCGGCCCGGCGCAGCTCCGGCCCGTCCGGACCGTCGACGCGGCGGATATAATGCCCCGTCGCCATGCAGGCGGCGCCCAGCTGCTTGG
>CBDUFA010000128.1:0-5111 GCA_965366295.1 uncultured Hyphobacterium sp. | reverse complement strand
AGCGTTGCAGCAGGGACTGGCAAAAGGCGTGAATGGTCTGCACCGCCAGCCCGCCCGGAGTTTCCAGGGCGCGGGCGAACAGTTTCCGGGCCTTGGCCAATTCGTCCGCGGAATGACTCCGGCTTTCGTCATTGTAGAGCCTGTTCAGCTTGCCGCGCAGGCTCTCATCACCGGCAATCGACCAGTCGCCCAGGGTCTGGAACAGGCGCGATTTCATCTCGCCGGCCGCGGCCTTGGTGTAGGTCAGGCAGAGAATCTTGTCCGGTGGCGAACCGTTCAAAAGCAATCGCGCCACGCGATTGACCAGCACGCGGGTCTTGCCCGAACCGGCATTGGCCTCGACATGGATATGATGATCCGGCCGGGCGGCCAGCGTCTGCTGCTGCGTGGCGTGATCAATTGCGGACGTCATGGCTGGCCCCCCTGATCGTCCTCGGCGGACGACCATTCCGCGCGCCGCGCCAGGCGGTCATAATCGCCCCACTCATTTTCGAACTGGGCGAAGATCTGCGAGAGATAGGGCGTGTCTTCCTGGCCGTAGCGCTTGATCAGCTTGCGCAGATTGTCCTCGTAATCGAGCATCAGTTCTTCGGTGGTCTTGGCGCCCCGACCCCTGTTGACCGGCTTTTCCGCGCCGGGCGTGCTGCCACCGCTCAATTGCACATAGAGCAGATCACCCGGATTGGCGGGGTCGATCCCGTCAAACGCGCCATCGCGCACCATCGCCGCTTCCAGCGGGGCCTGGGGTTCAAAGCCTGCCGCGGTCGCGGGAATCGAAGGCGTACGCCCGGTCTTGTAGTCGAGAATGTCGATGCAGTTATCCGTCCGGACATCCAGCCGGTCGGCCTTGCCGCGCAGGACAAAGCCGGTGCCGGCAACCTCCCACTCCGCCCAGCATTCCAGCGCCAGCGGCCGCGTGCCCGCCTCGCGGCGCCGGGTCTCCCAGTCCAGGAACCAGCGCGCCATGCGCTCGAAACGGATCATTTCCGGCACCAGTTCGGCCGCGTCCATGCCGGCGGCGATGGCCGCATCGCGCCCATGTTTCATCAGATCATGCAGCGCACTGTCCGGCAGCGGGCCGGGGCCAACCTCCTTGAGGAAAACCTCCAGCGCCCTGTGAATGGCCGTGCCGCGCTCGGCCGCCTGCGTGTCCTGGTCGAGATCGTCTATGGCCCGCAGGCCGAGAACACGCCGCGCATAGATCGAATACGGATCGCGGATCCAGTTGCGGATTTCGGTCACCGACAGCGATGTGGGCCTTTCGCTGACGGGCGGACAGGGCCGTGGCTCGCTCACCGGCTCCGGCCGGGGCGTGAAGTCCAGCGCGCGGGCAAAGCCGGCATAGTCCGTGTCGGGTGCAAGCGCATGATCTGCCGCCTCGCCGAGCGCCCCCCGCGCCAGGATTTTCAGCCGCCACAGCCAGCGTGAGGCCACCGCCGGTGCCCCGTCCTGCCGCTGCGAGCGGGTCAGGATCGCTTCCGGCGCGCAAGCCAGCTGGGCAAAGTCATGCGCCGCCAGTCCCAGGCGTCGCTCCCGCGGTGGCAACCCGGCTTCCGCACGCATGCCGCGCGACATCCACGGGTCAACGCCCAGCCCGGCCGGCCAGACGCCCTCGTTCAGCCCGGCAAGGATCACCCGGTCGGCTGACAATAGCCGCGCCTCGATCGGCCCCAGAAGCCGCAAGCGCGGATGCACCTCGCCGCGGGGCCGGACGGGCCGCGAACGGGCCAGCGTCTCGAACATTTCGGCATAATCGCGCAAGGACAGATCCGGCAGCACGTCCGACTCGGACATCAATTCGCGGATCAGCGTTGCGGCGGTTTCGCCATCCTCATTGATCCACAAGCGCTCGGCACCGGTGCGCGTGTCGTCCCTTGCCAACGCCTCGGCCGCCTCGGCATGAAGCCTTGCCCAGCTGGCGACGCTCCGCTGTTCGCCATCGAGTTTCGACAGCGCCCCGGTGAGCTGCGTGATCGCGTCCTTGTCGGACGCCTTTTCCAGCCGGTCGGCGACTGCCGCAAAAGATCGGCCCGGCCGGGCGCCGCGCAACAGGAGATCGATCCGGTCGAAAACCTGTTTCGCCGCGCCGCGCGACCGGCCCAGCGTGAACAGGGGTGAAGACCAGAGCGCCGCCAGCGGCCGGGTCGCGCCGGCATCTTCGGCGGCGGCCAGGATCAGCTGCAGGAAGCTGCCGGCCGGTGTCTGGGTGAGCGGCCGCCCGGCGGAATCGTCCAGCGCCACGCCATAGCCGCGCATGGCGGCCAGCACGCGGTCGGCGAGACCGCGGTCGGGCGTAACCACCATCGCCGTCTTGCCCGGCGTTTCCAGCGTCTCGCGCACAGCCAGCGCAATGGCGCGGGCTTCTGTTTCCGGCGTTGCCGTTTCGATCACGGACAGGCCCCTGAAGCCGGCGGCGAGAAAGCCCTCGCCCCAGCCCTTCTCGACCTCGTCGATCCGCGACAGCCAGTCACTGGTCTCCTCGGCCGGCCGCAGCGCCTCGGCGAGAATCCGTTGCCGTGCCTCGCCTTCGCGCGAGGCGGCATGGCCAGGCCAGTTCATCACCTTGTCCCGGGGCAAGCCGAGGCGCGCGAGGAAGGCCGCCATGGCCTGCTGCGGATGCTGGTCATCATCTGCCAGCGCCCGCCAGGCCTTGTCATCCATATTGCGGTCGAGCCCGGGAAGGACCACAGCGCCCTGCGGCAGGTGCGCAACCGCCGACATGAGGTCGGCGGCAGCCGGGATCGAGCCGGTCGAGCCTGCGGCGATCACCGGACCCGGCGGCGGGTTCTCGCGCCAGCGGTCGGCCAGCGCGGTCAGCAGCGCCGAACGGCGCTGGGCGGGATCGCTCATGCCGAGCTCTTTCAGGCGCAGCGGCCAGGCCGACATGACGATTGCCATGAAATCCGCCGACTCCCGGAGATGGTCGGGCAGCAGGCCGCGAATGGTCTCGCCGATCGAGGTCAGCGTCACATCGGCGGTTTCCTCGGTCCAGATATCGTCGATCAGCGCGGCCAGCGGCCCGGCCAGCGCGATCGCGCCGGCAGGGTTCATCATGCCGCCCTGCGCGGCGTCCTTGGCGAGGATCAGGCGGGCAAGTTCGAACGTCCGGCGCACCGGGTTGATTGCCGGCGGCGCCACGCCGGCCAGCTCGCCCGGTTCGAAGGGCGGATCGTCGGCGTCGACATCCCCGATCGACCGGATCAGCGGCAGCAGCGTGGCTTGCCCGCCGCCTTCCAGCGAGGTGAAGGCGGCCGCGAGCGCCCGCCCGGCCCGGCGGGTCGGGGTCAGCACGGTCACCTTCGCCAGCGATTCCGGCGTTGCGCCGAACTCGGCCTTCAGCGTTTCTGCCAGCAGCTTGAGAAAGTCCGCCTGTGGCGGTGTGGTGAAAACGCGTGGCGCGCCGGTGTCGAACAGGCGGCTCAACCGGTCAGCCTCGCCTCGGCCGCGTCCCGCGCTTGCGGATCGCCGACATGCATCCAGAAAGCCTCCATCACACACCCATGAACGCGGCCCCTGGCCAGCAGGTCGTCCCAGATCCGGTTCAGCGAGAAGGGTTCGAGCGGATAGCCGTCAATCACGGCCGGGTTGAGGATCTGGGTTCCGGCATAGACAAGCGGGGCGGTGCTGGCCGCGCCGCGCCGCCGGACCCGTCCATCGGCCTCCAGCCAGAAATCGCCCTCGCCGTGATAGCCGAGCGTGGCTTCGCGCCGCGCCAGCAGCAGGAGTGCGTCCATGCGATCACCGTCCCAACCTGCCTTCAGCCGCTCCAGCTCCGGCGTGCCGGTTTCGCGCCAGATCGCGTCGATATTCGACAGGAGGACAGGCTTTTCGCCGAGCAAGGGCCGCGCTTTCACCAGTCCGCCGCCTGTTTCCAGCACAAGGTCGCTTTCATCCGAGATCGTGATGGCCGGCGGACCGCTCCGGGCGGCAAGATGCTCACGCATCTGGCCGGCGAAATGATGGATGTTCACCACGGCTTGCGTGACGCCGGCTGCCGCAAAGCGGTCGAGCACGTGATCGAGCAGCGGCTTTCCCCCGACCGGGACCAGCGCCTTGGGCGTTTCGAGCGTCAGCGGGCGCATGCGCGTGCCGAGCCCGGCGGCCAGTGCCATGCCCGTTGCGATCTCGATCATCCCTTTGCCGCCTCCTCGATCTCGGGCGCCAGATCATGGATCAGGGCCGCGACCTCCGAAAGGGCGGGGTGGGAGATATCTGTGAGGAAATGGCGCGCCACGCGGGGCAGCAGGTCGAGATATTTCGGCTTGTTGTCGCGCACCGCCAGCCGCACGAAAATACCCAGGATTTTCGCATTCCGCTGCGCACCGAGCACCGCATAGGCGGTATCGAAAGCCGCGCGGTCGGCCAGCTGCGCGCGCTCGAAGAAATGCGTGGTCATCTGCTCGGCCAGCGCGGGAGGCACATCGCGCCGCGCATCTTCCAGCAGCGAGACGAGATCATAGGCCGGGTGCACGAACAGCGCGTCCTGGTAATCGATCAGCCCGGTGCGTGACGGGCCGTCCCGCCCCGGCAGCCAGATCAGGTTCTCTGCATGGTAGTCACGCAGCGCCAGTCCCGGCGCATGAGCGTCCAGTGCCGCAAACGCCCGGCTCCAGGCGGTCTGCCAGTCATGGCGCATCTCCGCGGAAACCTCGCGCCGGGCATGCTTCCCGATGAACCAGTCCAGCAGCAACTCCGTCTCCGCCAACAAGGCGGGCGAATCATAGTCCATGACCCGCCACTCGCCGCCATGCGCCGACATCTGTGCCGGGAAGCTGGACCGGTGGATTGCGGCCAGCGTTTCCACCGCGTGGCGGTAAAGCTCGGTCTCGTCAGCCCCTGCCGGGATGGCCCGGGCGAACAGGTCATCCCCGAGATCTTCCAGCAGGAGCAGCCCGCCGGGCAGGTCGGCGGCGAGGATGCGTGGTGCGGAAAAGCCGCGTGCCGTCAGCTCTTCTGTCAGCCCGGCAAAAGCCGCGAGATTTGGTCCGGCCAGCCGCGCCAGCGCATTATAGCCCAGCGCCGCGCGCTCGTCGGGCGTGGCCTCCGGCGGACAGGGCGGCGCTTCGGACTGCGCCGGAGCGTTCATCAGCACAGCCGTTTCATCGCCGCGG
>CBDUFA010000127.1:0-5111 GCA_965366295.1 uncultured Hyphobacterium sp. | reverse complement strand
GTCGTGGACGACGCCGAGGTCGTCCGCTTGCCATCGGCCGCCGGCGGAACGGCCCGCCCGAGGCCGTCAGCGTGATCTTGCGGATATGCCGGTCATGTCCGGGATAGATGGCCTGGAAAATCGCATTGTGCTCGCTGTCGACGGGCAGGACACGCGCGTCACGTTTCCGCGCGAGGTCCATGAACAATTCGCCGGCACAGACAAGGCACTCCTTGTTGGCAATCGCCAGGATGGATCGCGGCTGCAGCGCCGCTGCAGTCGGCCGCAAACCGGCAGCGCCGACGATGGCCGCCATGGTCCAGTCCACCGGGCGGCTGGCCGCCTCGATCAACGCGGTCTCACCGCCCGCGGTTTCCACGCCGGTTCCCGCCAGCGCGTCAGCCAGTTCGCCGGCGCGGGCTTCATCGGCGATCACGGCAATCTCGGGCCGGAATTTCTGTGACAGACGGGCAAGCTCTTCGACATTCGAGTGCGCCGTCAGCGCGACGATATGATATGTGCCCTCGTCTGCACGGGAAACCAGGTCGAGCGTGGCGGTGCCAACCGAGCCGGTGGCGCCGAGGATTGAAATGCGGCGGCTCATAACGGGCCTTCCAGCACATTGAGGGAGGCCAGCACAAGCCCTGTCAGGCAGGCTGCCATCAGCGCATCGACCCGATCGAGCACACCACCATGACCGGGAATGATCTCGCCGGTATCCTTGACACCGAACATGCGCTTGAACAGCGACATGCCGAGATCACCCGCAATCGCCGCCAGCGAGAGGATCAGGCCCGCCAGCGCGGTGGCTGCGACCGGTTCCTCCTGCCAGTGCGCGAAACCCCACGCCGCGGCCGTGCCGCCGGCCAGTCCAGCGAGGAAGCCGGCCCAGGTCTTGTTCGGGCTGGCGCGCGGCCAGAGCTTCGGGCCGCGGATCCAGGTCCCGGCAAAATAGGCCGCGCTGTCGGCGGCCCAGACCACCAGCATAATGAAGGCTGCCGCCTCAAACCCGTTGAGCGCCCGTAGCGAGGCCAGCGCCGAGACCGACCACGCGACGAAAATGATGCCAAAGGCGCCGCGCCAGCGGCGGGTCAGCGGCATTTCACCGGTCAGGCTGACGCCAATCGCCCCGGCCGCGGGCCAGGCCAGCATCCAGAAGAAATCGCCATAGGCCGCAAACAGCACAGCGCCGGACGCCGCCGCCGAGGCAATCGCATAGCTGCGTGTCGGCGCGTCGTGATCGGCCATGCGCATCCATTCCCAGGCCATGGCAGCGGCAAACGCCATGCACCATGCGGTAAAGGCCAGGCCGCCCTGCCAGAGCAGGAATAGTGAAACCGGGATCAGGATGAGCGCGGAGACCAGCCGGGTGATCAGCGCAGGATCGCGCTGACGAAGCGCCTTGTTGTCAGGCGGCATCCACGCCTCCGAAACGGCGCTGGCGCGAGGCGAACTGGTCGAGTGCGGCCTTGAAATGCTGCGCAGAGAAGTCCGGCCAGAGCACGTCGAGGAAGATCAGCTCGGCATAGGCCGCCTGCCAGATCAGGAAATTGCTGGTGCGGTGTTCCCCGCTGGTGCGGATCACGAGGTCCGGGTCAGGCATGCCTGCCGTGTCGAGATAGGCGGCAAAAGCGGCTTCATCGACCGCTTCCGGATCGCATTTCCCGTCTGCGACATCGCGCGCCAGGCGGCGGGCGGCACGCACGATCTCGTCGCGCCCCCCGTAATTGAAGGCTATGGTGAGAAAACAGCGGTCATTGTCGGCGGTGCGCGCCTCGGCACGCTCGATGATGGCCAGCAAATCCGGCGACAAGCCCTCGCGCCGACCCGCAATGCGGATATTGACGCCTTCCTTGTTGAGCTTTTCGAGATCGGCATCGACAAAGCGTTTCATCAGGTCGAACAGCGCATCGACCTCGTCGCTGGGACGGCGCCAGTTCTCCGTCGAGAACCCGAAGAGGGTGAGATAGCGGACGCCGAGATTGCCCGCGGCCCGGACGGCTTCCCGCACGGCCTCGACACCCTTGGAATGTCCGTAAGCACGCGGCCGGCCGCGCTGCTGCGCCCATCGGCCATTTCCGTCCATGATAATGGCGACGTGCCGGACGGCCCGGTCCTTATCCTCGCCATTCGCCATGGACACCTCCCAAGCAGACAGGCCTAGACCTGCATGATCTCCTCCTGCTTGGATTTCAGCTCGCTGTCCACCTTGGCGACATATTCATCGGTCAGCTTCTGGACGTTATCGGACTGGCCCTTCAGCTCGTCCTCGCTGATCTCGCCATCCTTTTCCATTTGCTTGAGCGTATCCATGCCGTCACGGCGGATATTGCGGATCGCGACCCGGGCATGCTCGGCGTAATTGCTGGCGGCCTTGGCCAGTTCGGCCCGGCGTTCCTCGTTAAGCGGCGGAATCGGAATGCGGATCAACGTGCCTTCCACCACCGGGTTCACACCGATGGGCGAGTTGCGGATCGCCTTGTCGACGGCGGCCACCATGGTCTTGTCCCAGACCTGGATCGAGATCATGCGCGGTTCGGGCACGGAAACCGTTCCGACCTGGTTGACCGGCGTGGGCGAGCCATAGGCCTCGACCTTGACGGCGTCGAGCAGGCTGGCGGAGGCGCGGCCCGTGCGCAGACTGCCGAATTCCTTGTGAAGCGACTCGATCGCGCCATCCATGCGGCGGCGGAGGTCCTTGAGGTCAATACTCGCGCTCATGGGTTCATCCCTGTTGTTATTTGGCCGTGCGCGGTTCGCCGATGGTTGTGCAGGTGCCCTCACCTGTCAGCACGCGCGCGAACTCGCCCGGCTTGTGAATATTGAAGACCACGATAGGCACGGCGTTCTCGCGCATCAATGTTACCGCTGCAGCGTCCATCACCTTCAGGTCGCGCGAGAGCACTTCGAGATAGTCCAGCTGCTCATAGCGGGTCGCATCGGGATTCTTGCGCGGATCGTCGGAATAGACGCCATCGACCTGGGTGCCCTTGAACAGCGCCTCGCAGCCCATTTCGGCAGCCCGCAGCGCCGCGGCGGTATCCGTGGTGAAGAAGGGGTTGCCGGTTCCCGCCGCGAAAATCACGACGCGGCCCTTTTCCATGTGCCGGATAGCGCGGCGGCGGATATAGGGTTCGGCGATGGAGGTCATCGGAATCGCGGATTGAACGCGGGTGGGAACGCCGATGCGTTCCAGGGCGCTTTGCATGGCCAGTGCGTTCATCACGGTGGCCAGCATGCCCATATAGTCGGCCGCCGCGCGGTCCATGCCCTTGGCCGCCACGGACAGACCGCGGAAAATGTTGCCGCCGCCAATCACCAGGCAGACCTCGGTGCCATTGCTCACGGCCTGGGCCACCTCGCGCGCCACGCGCTCGGCGACATTGAGATCGATACCGTATTGCTGCTCGCCCATCAGGGCTTCACCGGAAATCTTGAGGAGCACCCGGTTGTAGAGGGTGCGAGACGCTTTCGCGGGGGTATCTCCGGCAGAATCAGTCACGGTTTGAGACCCTAAAAGAAAAGCGCCGGAGCGGTAAGGCTCCGGCGCTTGTATTTTGCGTTTAGCCGCCCTTGGCTGTGGCGGCGACTTCGGCGGCGAAGTCTTCCGACTTCTTCTCGACGCCCTCGCCGACTTCCATGCGGATGAAGCCGGTGATCTCGGCGCCAGCCTCCTTGGCGGCCTGGCCGACCGTAAGGTCCGGATTGACCACGAAGGACTGGTTCAGAAGCGTGACCTCGGAGAAGAACTTCTTCATCCGGCCCTTGATCATGTTCTCGATGATGTTCTCCGGCTTGCCGCTTTCACGGGCCTGCTCGGTGAGCACCGTCTTTTCCTTTTCCACGATCGCCGGGTCGAGGTCGGCTTCCGACAGCGAGGCCGGGTTGATCGCGGCGATGTGCATGGCGACCTGGCGGCCGAACTCCTCGGAGCCGCCATTCATCGCGACGAGCACGCCGATCTTGCCCATGCCGTCGGTGGCGGCATTGTGCACATAGGCGGCAACCGTCTCACCTTCGATCTTCGCCATGCGGCGAACCGACATGTTCTCGCCGATCGTGGCGACCTTGTCGGTGATCATGTCGGCCACCGACTTGCCATCAACCGTCGTGGTCTTGAGGGCTTCGACATCGGCTGCGCCGAACGCCGCGCCGGTGATCGCCTTCACCATTTTCTGGAAGTCGGCATTCTTGGCCACGAAGTCGGTTTCCGAATTCACTTCCACCGCCACGCCGGTACCGTTGTCCACAGCAATGCTGACCAGGCCTTCAGCGGCCACGCGGTCGGACTTCTTGGCAGCCTTGGACAGGCCTTTCGCACGCAGCCAGTCCACCGCGGCTTCCATATCACCATCGGTTTCCGTGAGTGCCTTCTTGGCATCCATCATGCCCGCGCCCGTCATGTCGCGCAGCTCTTTTACGAGGGCAGCCGTAATTGCCATCGTCTTGCTCCTGCTTTTGAATGTTCGAGGCTCGAAAGCCCTTAGGATTTTGCTTCTTCGGTTTCGCTAGCGGATTCGTCTGACGTTTCCGCGACGGCTTCCTCGGCCGGGGCCGCTTCTTCCGCAGCCGGAGCCGGCTCTTCCGCCGTTTCGGTCAGCGCCGGTTCGACCACCGGGTTTTCCGCAGCGCCGAGATCCACGCCCAGATCCGCCTGGCCTTGCGTCATGCCATCGAGCGCCGCATCGGCGATCAGCTCGCAGTAGAGCGAGATCGCACGGGCTGCGTCGTCATTGGCCGGGATCGGGAAATCGATCGGGTCCGGATCGCAATTGGTGTCGACGATGCCGATCACCGGAATACCGAGCTTCTTGGCTTCCTGGATGGCGATGGCTTCCTTGTTGGTGTCGATCACGAACATCAGGTCCGGGATCGAGCCCATGTCCTTGATCCCGCCGAGGGAAAGCTCGAGCTTTTCCTTTTCGCGGGTCAGGTTCAGCAGCTCCTTCTTGGTGAAGCCGGCCGAAGCCTGCTCGTCCGACAGCAGCTCTTCGAGTTCACGAAGGCGCGCGATCGAGTTCGAGATCGTTGCCCAGTTGGTCAGCGTGCCGCCGAGCCAGCGATTGTTCATGTAGTATTGCGCGCAACGCTTGGCGTTGACCGCAATGATATCCGACGCCTGGCGCTTGGTG
>CBDUFA010000126.1:0-5117 GCA_965366295.1 uncultured Hyphobacterium sp. | reverse complement strand
GGGTGAGGGGTTATTCCCCTACTGCATCGTCGGGATGACGAATGCCTGGTCGCCGATATCGCCGGTGGGCCAGCGCTGGGTCACCGTCTTGATCTTGGTGAAGAAGCGGATGCCCTCGGTGCCGTACTGGTTGGTGTCGGTGAAGGCCGAGCGCTTCCAGCCGCCAAAGGTGTGATAGCTGACCGGCACCGGAATCGGCACATTGATGCCGACCATGCCGACCTGCACCTTGGAGGCAAACTCGCGCGCCGCCAGGCCGGAGCGGGTGAAGATCGCCACGCCATTGCCGTACTGGTGATCGCTGGGCAAGTGCGCCGCCTCGTCGAGATTTTCCGCGCGCACGACCTGCAGAACCGGTCCGAAGATCTCTTCCTGGTAGGTCTTCATCTTCGTGGTGACATTGTCGAACAGGGTCGGGCCGATGAAGAAACCGTTCTCATGGCCTTGCAGCGAGAAGCCGCGGCCATCAAGCAGCAGGTCGGCGCCTTCTTCCACGCCCATGGTGATGTAGTCCTCGACGCGCTTCTTGTGCGCGGCGGAGACGACGGGGCCGTAATGGGCTTCCGGATCGCTGGAGACGCCAACGCGCAGCTTGGCGGCCTCGTCCTTCATGCGGGCCACGAATTCCTCCGCCGTGTCCTTGCCGACCGGCACCGCCACGGGCAGCGCCATGCAGCGCTCGCCGGCCGAGCCGAATGCGGCGCCGAGGAAGTCATTGACCACCTGGTCCATGTCGGCATCGGGCATGATGATGCCGTGGTTCTTCGCGCCGCCCATGGCCTGGAAGCGCTTGCCGTGCTCGGTGCAGGTCTTGGCGATGTAATGGGCGATATCCGAGGAGCCGACAAAGGAGACCGCCTTGATGTCGTCATGGGTCAGCAGGGCGTCCACTGCCTGCTTGTCGCCATGGACGATCTGGAGAACGCCTTCCGGCAGGCCGGCTTCCATCCACAGCTCGGCGAGGCGCACCGGAACCGACGGGTCTTTCTCGGACGGTTTCAGCACCAGCGCATTGCCGGTGGCGATCGACATGCCCATGAACCACATCGGGATCATGGCCGGGAAGTTGAACGGCGAGATGCCCGCGACCACGCCCAGCGGCTGGCGCATGGAATAGACATCGATGCCCGGCCCGGCGCTCTCGGTGTATTCGCCCTTCATCAGGTGCGGCACGCCGCAGGCAAACTCGATCACTTCAAGACCGCGGATAAGGTCGCCGCGCGCATCGGCGTGCACCTTGCCATGCTCGGAGGACAGGAGCGCGGCCAGCTCGTCCATCTCGCTTTCCACGAGGTCCTTGTATTTCATCAGCACGCGGGCGCGGCGCTGCGGGTTCATCGCGGCCCATTCGCGCTGACCTTTTTTGGCGCCTGCACTTCGCCAGTGGACGGGTTGAACACGTCGCCGAAGCGGCCCGTCGCGCCGGTAAAGCTCTGGCCATTGATGAAATGATTGATCTCGCGCATCGGTTTCTCCCTCGCCATCGGGCGGTGATCTCTTTGGCCGCTCATATCGCGCTTGAGGCGGGCGAGGTCAAATGACGTGTCAGGTTAAACCCCCTCCCCCTCGATTCGCGAAGCGGCTAGAGTGGTGATTCGTCAAGGCTGACGATTCGGCGGCGGCCTTTACCTGATGGGGGATTGAACCGGCATGCCCGAAGCCGGGATCAACATAACCGAAATTGTCTCGATCTCCGTCACACTGGCGGCCGTGATCTTCGCACTGATCGCCGGGGCGTGGGCCTACCGCCTGACCGCCGGTGCGCGGGCGGCGCAGGCGCTGTGGCGCAAGCGCACGCGCGAACTGGAGGACCGGATCGCCCGGGCCGATGGCGTTTTCGGGGCCTTTCCCGGCCTGGTGCTGGTGTGGGACGAAACACCCGAACTCGACGACGGCAAGCTTTCCGGCTGGGGCAAGCCGCGCATTTTCGGATCGCCGACCGCGCTCGCCAGCCTGCTGAAATTCGCCGAGGCCAGCGACGGGCCGGACCCGGCCGGCCTGCTGCTGGAAGGCGTGGCCGATTACGAAGCCCGCTCGGCGGCCGGTGACGACACCACGTTGCGCCGCCGCTTTGCCGAACTGATCGGTGATGGCCGGCCCTTCTCGCTGACCATTATCGGTCCGGAAGGCCGCTTTCTCGAGGCCGATGCCCGCGCCGCCGGAACGCAGCTGGTGGTCTGGCTGTCGGATGCAACGATCCGCGGGCTGGACGAATCCGAAGCGCGTGGCCGGGTCGAGGACGCCCGCCGCCAGCTGGAAGCCGACCCGATTGCCATTCTCGACACGCTGGAACGCGCGCCCTATCCGGCCTGGCGGATGAATTCCACCGGGCGCATCGTCTGGGCCAATGCCGCCTATGCCCGGGCGGTCGAGGCCGACAGCCCGGCCATTGTGCTCGACAAGCAGATCGCGTTGGAACCGGCGATCAAGGAGCTGGCCTCCGATGCCGCCAAGTCCGGCGAAGCGGTCTCGGCCCTCAAGCCGGTCGTGGTGGAAGGCTCGCGCCGGGCACTCGACCTTGTCAGCTTCCCGATCTCGGGGGGGGCAGCCGGGTTTGCGCTGGATGTCACCGATGGCGAGGAAGCCAAGACCGCGCTGAAGCGCTTCCGCCGCGCCTTTGACGATACGCTCGACCAGCTGGCCGAAGCCGTCGCCGTGTTCGATCGCGGCCAGAAACTGGTCTTCCGCAATACCGCCTTCGACAATCTGTTTGGCCTCGACCGGCAGATGCTCGATGCGCGGCCGGGCCATGGCGAGATGCTGGACCGGATGCGCGAGGCCCGGAAACTGCCCGAGCAGGCCGATTATGCCGGCTGGAAGAAGGCCGAGCTGGCGCGCTATGACGATGCGCCGGACATGGAAATTCCCGACGAACTTTGGAATCTGCCCGACGGGCGCACGCTGCGCGTCGCGCGCCAGCGCAATCCGCTGGGCGGTCTGCTACTGGTGTTCGAGGACAAGTCCGACGAGCTCTCGCTGCGCGCCCGCTACAACACGCTGATCAATGTGCAACGCGCCACGCTCGACAAGCTGCACGAGGCGGTCGCGGTGTTCGGTTCGGACGGGCGCCTGCGCCTGCACAATGCCGAGTTCGAGCAATTGTGGAATCTCGAACCGGCCGAGCTGGACGGTCAGCCGGAGCTGGAAATCGTGGCCGAGAAATGCGCCGCCCTGTTCGACCAGCCGGAAGTCTGGACCGACATGAAGGCGCGCGTCACCGATCCGAGCCCGGAAGCCCGGCGCCATGTCACCGGCGAGATGGAGCGCGAGGACGGCAAGGTGCTGGTCTGGCTGTCGCGCCCGCTACCCGATGGCGCCACCCTCATTGCGTGGCAGGATGTCACCGACAGCCGCCGCATCGAGGAAGCGCTGCGCGAACGGGCCGAGGCGCTGCAGGAATCGGAGCGCATGAAGGGCGAATTCGTCGAGCATGTCAGCTACCAGCTGCGCACCCCGCTGACGACGATCACCGGCTATTCCGACATGATCCTGCAGGGCATTGCCGGCGAGCTGAGCGAACAACAGCAGAATTATCTCGGCTATGTCCGCTCGGCAGCCGACGAGCTGGAGAAAATGGTCACCGACATTCTCGATGTCGCGGCCATCGACGCCGGCCAGCTGGAGCTCGATACCAGCGATGTCGACCTGAAAGACGTGGTGCAGGATGCCGTCGAGCTGCTGGCGTCGAAGGCCGAGCATGCGGGCGTGCGGCTGGCCGTCAATGCGCCGTCAGGCGAAGCGGTCATCACCGGCGATGCCAAGCGGCTGCGCCAGATCACCGTCAATCTCCTGTCCAATGCGCTCAAGCACACGCCGAAGAATGGCCGCATCACGCTGACCGTGAAACGCGACGATGATTCCGCCTCCATCGCGGTGGCCGACAATGGCGAGGGTATCGACCCGGAACGCCAGGCCAAGGTGTTCGAACGCTTTGAACGCGGCAGCCGCGGCGGTGCCGGGCTGGGCCTCGCCCTGGTCAAGGAAATCGTCGAGATGCATGGCGGCTGGGTCGATTTGGCGTCGGCACCGGACGAAGGCACGACCGTTGTCTGCCACCTGCCGGTGATCGCGAAAATCGAAGGTGCGCCGGAGCTGGACCTGACCGGCCTGCTGCGTCCTGACGGCGAGAAGGCCGCGGCTGAAGGCTAGCCCTGGTATTCCGGCATGCGGACGACCAGCCCGTCGAGCTCCGGGCTCACCTTGATCTGGCAGGACAGACGCGAATTGTCCTGAACATCGGTGGCAAAATCGAGCATGGATTCCTCGATACCCGAGCGCTCGCCCGTCTTGTCCAGCCAGGCCTCGTCAACATAGACGTGGCAGGTCGCGCAGGCACAGGCGCCACCGCAATCGGCATCAATGCCCGGCACCATGTTGCGGATCGCGCCTTCCATGACCGACAGGCCATCGGACACCTCGATCTCGTGTTTCGTGCCGTCGTGCTCGATATAGGTGATTTTCGCCATCATAAGCCTCCGCAAGCAGGGGCGAATTGGCCGCTAGGGGACGGAAAGTCAAGACATCGGCGCTTGCGGCCTGCCTTGGGCTTCACTAATCCGGTGACATGCCCGCACCCAGGACCGTCCCGCTCCCCGATGCCAAGGCCACAGACGCGCTCGGCGCGCGGCTGGGCGCGGTGCTGCAACCGGGTGATATCGTGCTGTTGCACGGCGATCTGGGCATGGGCAAGACGACGCTGGCGCGCGGGCTGATCGCGGCCCGGTGCGGCGTCTTTGATGCGCCGAGCCCGACCTATACGCTGGTCCAGTCCTACGACACGCAAGACGGGCAATGGCTGTTGCACGCCGATCTATACCGGATCGAGGACGAGCGCGAATTGCCGGAGCTGGGCCTGGATGACGCGTTCGATGCCGCGATATGCCTGATCGAATGGCCCGACCGGCTGGGCCGGTTCGCGCCGGACCGGCGTCTCGACCTGTACCTGAAACCGGACGGGGAAAGCCGAATCGCCGAGATTGTCCCGGTGGGCGAATGGGGAGACCGGCTCGATCATGTCTGAGCGCGAGACACAGATTGCGGACTTCCTGGCCGCGGCCGGCTGGGGCGAAGCCCGCCAGCAGGCTTTTCCGGGCGATGCCTCGACCCGGTCCTACCGG
>CBDUFA010000125.1:0-5135 GCA_965366295.1 uncultured Hyphobacterium sp. | reverse complement strand
CTGGTCGCGCACCCCGCCAATGATGTTGGCCGGCTGGGTGTAGCCGTCCGCGATGCCCTGGCGCATCCAGTACACATTCTCGTCGAGATAGCGCGGCAGGTCTTCCAGCCGGGCGATCCAGTTCTCGGCCGCCTCGACATCGCGCGGACGGGTGGAGGAGGCCGCATAGAGCGGGGGGGAGAAGAAGCCGCTGTCATTGGAGAACGGCGCGCGCTGCATGTCGTATTCGGCCAGCTCGACGCGGAAACGCAGCACATAGTCCAGCGTCGCATAATTCACGATCTGGTCGTCGGGCAGTTCGTCCTCGTCAATCGCGCGCAAGCGCTCCAGGAAACCGGCCTCGGCGGCGTTCGACTCGGCCAGCGCGTCCGGCGACAGGTCCGGCCACATGCCCGCCCGCTCGGGGTGCTCCTCGGCATCATAGCGGTTTTCGAAAGCCTCGAAATCGGCGATCAGCGCCTCGAAATCCTCGGCATCATCGGCGAAGGCCGAAGCCGAAAAGGCAAGGCTGGAAATGACAAGTGCGCGCAGCATGAGATTCTCCCCGAGTGTTCGGGGGCAAAGACTAGTGCGGTTTTCCGGCTTGTCAGCCCTTAGCGACGCTTCAGGTTTTCCGGGCGCAGCGCCAAGCGTTTCACCACTTGCGCATCCACCGTCTTTTCCGGCAGCAGGCGCGGCAATGTCCAGTTGGTGAAACGCTCCGGCACCTCGGCATAGCGCAGCTTCGGGCTGGCTGCCGTCAGGCAATGGTGCACGCGGCGGCCGATCCGCTCCGGCGGCAGGCCCTTGGGCCCGCGATCCAGCATCCAGTTGAACACCCGCGTCATCGATTTGATGAAGTCGGTCTCCCGGTATTTGTCCAGCTCGCTGGTGTCATCAGCCTTGTCCCAGATCGGCGTCGCCACCGCGCCCGGCCCGATAACGTGCACACCGATCCCGTAGAGATTCAGTTCCTTGCGCAGCGATTTCGACAGGCCTTCCAGCGCGTGCTTGGACGCTGCATAGGGGCCGACAAAAGGCATGCCCATCACACCGGCCACGGACGACATCATCACGATGCGCCCTTTCTCGCCGGTCAGGTCCTGATCCGCGCCCAGAAGCGGCCCGAAAGCCTGCACGGTGCGGATGACGCCCAGCACATTGATGTCCAGCTGGCGCTCGACCTCCTCAACAGGGATATGCAACAGCGGACCGGTCACCGCGACACCGGCATTGCAGACCAGGCCGCGCAGCGTCTGTCCGCCCAGCGCCGTCCGAACCTCTTCGCCCGCCGCTTGCATGGAGGCCGTATCCGTCACCTCCATGGTGAGGGGGGAGACATCCTCGCCGAAAGCCTGCTTCAGCCGGTCGGCATCTTCGGCTTTGCGGACACCGGCAAAGACATGCCAGCCCTGTTCGATCAGGACGCGGGCCGAAGCCTCGCCGATCCCGGTCGAGGCCCCGGTGACAACAGCGGCGGGTTTGGTGATGGTCATGGCGAGTGGCTCCCTTAAAAGCGTTTGCTTTTTATACGCATAACATGGGGGCAAGGATTGCTTTTGACGAATCTGCCAGACAGGCTAGCGTCGGAAGTCTGATTTGGGAGGGGCTTGTCATGATCATCCGTACGCTTGCGATTTCACTCAGCCTGACATTTGCCGCCAGTGCTGCCGCACAGGACCGGCAGGCGCTGGTCGGCGGTACGCTGATCGATGGTAATGGCGGGCCGCCCATCCTGAATTCCGTTATTCTGGTGGACGGTGAGCGCATCACCGCCGTCGGCAGTCAGGATTCACTGGCCGTGCCGGACGGTTACGAGATTGTTTCGACCGAGGGCATGACAGTGCTGCCCGGCCTGTGGGAGATGCACGCCCATCTGATGCTGACCGGCCATGCCGATTATGCCCATTGGCACCCGGCCTATCGCGACCGGTTCGAGGACGAGATCATGCCGGCCTCGGCTGTCCAGCTGCTGCTGGCCGGTGTCACCACCGCCCGCGATCTGGGCGCGCCGCTGGAAGAAAGCCTGTCCATCCGCGAGCGCATCAATTCCGGCGAGCTGCCCGGTCCGCGCCTCTTCGTATCCGGACCCTTCCTGCAGAACGAGCCCTATCCCGGCACGGAACAATATCGCTGGGGCGTGTCGTCGGTCCGCGAAGCGCGCGAGCGGGTGCGTGAACTGGCCGAAGCCGGCGTTGATGTCATCAAGCTGGTCGATCAGGACGAGATGGAACTGGAAGAGGTCCGCGCCCTGGTCGAGGAAGCCCACGCCCACGGCCTGCGCGTCGTCGGCCACTCGCACCGCGCCGATGAGATTCTGGTCGGGCTGGAAGTTGGCGTCGATAATTTCGAGCATACCGGCCTCACCACCGCGCCGGAATATCCGCCCGAAGTGATCGAGGCGCTGCGCCGCCGCACCTCGCAAGGCCGTGTGCGGGGCGGACCGCTGTTCTGGACGCCCACCATCGAGGGGCTGTGGAACTACGAGCGAACGCGCGATAATCCCGAACGGCTGGACAACACCTGCTGGCATCGCGGCCTGCAGCCGGACACGATTGCCGACATCGCCGCCTCGCTCGAACACGTCGACCGCCTGTCCTACATGCAGCTGACTCCGCTGCGACGCCCCACGCTGGCGCGCAAGTTCGAACAGCTGCGCGAGGCGGGCGTTGTCATGCTGGTCGGCACGGATTCAGGTATCCCGACAAAATTCCACTGCCAGTCCACCTGGAACGAGATCGACATCTGGACGCGCGAGCTGGACGTGCCGGTGATGGATGTCATCCGCTCGGCCACCTACTGGCCATCCGTGCTAATGGGCGTGCAGGACGATTGGGGCCGCGTGCAGGAAGGCATGTATGCCGACATCATCGCCGTCGAGGGCGATCTCCTAACCTATCCGTCTCTCCTGCAGAGCGTCGATTTCGTGATGAAGGGCGGGATCGTCTATGTCGAGGACGGCAATGTCATCGAGGAGCGCCTGCCGGAACAATTGCGGATGGAGTGAGGGTCAATCGCCCATTTCTTTCTGATTCGCGAACTCGATTGCACGGTCCAGATAGTTTTCCTTGATGTAGGGAGGCATTCCCAGCCGGTCACCCGCCGCGAAAGCGGAGCGATAGTCATTGAGTGTTTTGCTGCGCCCGAGAACCGCCAGGCCCGCCAGATGCGTCAATGCGGCCAGTCCCGGCCGGTTTGAGGGCGCATTTGCCTGACGCCGGATCAGGGCTTGCATGTCCCGATTGAGCGCCCATTCCGTTCCAGCGGCGATGGTGTCTTCGATTTCGTCCAGTGAGGCCAATTGCTGCCATTGGTCGAGAAACACTGGAACGCCGAAACCTTCATGGATGTGATCGCACGCTCGCGTGAAAGTTTCGTCGCTGACGCTCCAGCAACAGCGGAATTCCCTGCCATAGGGCAAATCACAGATCAGCTCTGCGCCCCGGTCCGGAAGGATCAATCTGGCATAACGGTCGCCGGTTTCGTCCTGGCAGAGCGTCCAACCCTTGGCCTCAAGTGCTTCATAGACTTTGTGTAAGGGCATTTGGCTTCATCCATCACATGCGGTGTCAGCCTAGCCATACCACTCGGGAGTCAAAACACCTCCACCGCATCCCCGCATTGATTTGAGACCGGCGCAGCTTATTGTCTGCCGCGAAACGGGATTGTCTGAACCAGGGATTTCCAAATGGCCAGCGGAACCTCCGATACGCGGCCGCTCTCGCCCCACCTGTCTGTGTGGCGATGGCACGCGACCATGCTGTCTTCCATTCTTCACCGCTTTTCCGGCATCGTGAACTATCTCGGTGCCGTGGCGCTGACGGTCTGGCTGGTCCTGCTGGCCACGGGGGCCGAGGGCGCCATATCGATCTTCACCACCGGGTCATTGTCCTGGCTGACGACGATCGGCCTGATCGTGCTGACCTGGTCGGCGAGCTATCACCTGCTGAACGGCATCCGCCATCTGGCCTGGGATATCGGCAAGGGTTTTGACCCGGCCGGATCGAACATGCGCTCCATCCTGATTATCGTATTGTCCTTCGTGCCGCCGGCACTGATCTGGTTCCTTGCCCTGTCGGGAGGCGCATCATGAGCATGATGACCCCCGCCAAGCGCATCAACAAGCTCGGCTCGGCCAAGTCCGGCGTGCATCATTTCGTCGGCCAGCGCGTGTCGGCCATCGCACTGGTGATCGCCCTGCCGCTGTTCATGTGGTGCCTGTCCCAGTCAGGCGCGCCGGATCCGGCTGCCGCCCGCGCCTTCTTCGGTTCTGCCTGGGGCGCCATTCTGACGCTGATCACCATGACCGCGACGCTCTACCACATGCGCCTGGGTTTGCAGGTCGTGGTCGAGGACTACATTTCCGGCGCGGGACTGAAATTCACGCTGCTGATCGCCAACACGCTGATCACGTACGGGCTCTGGCTGGCGGGCGCCTTCGCGCTGATCCGCCTCGCCGTGACGGGATAGACGGGAAGACTGGAAGCCATGTCCGAATACAAATGGATCGATCACACCTATGATGTCGTCGTCGTCGGAGCCGGGGGCGCGGGCCTTCGTGCGGCCCTCGGTGCGGCCCAGTCGGGCCTGCGCACGGCCTGCATCTCCAAGGTCTTTCCCACCCGCTCGCACACCGTCGCGGCGCAGGGCGGCATCTCCGCCTCGCTCGGCAATATGGGCGAGGATGACTGGCGCTGGCACATGTACGACACCGTCAAGGGGTCGGACTGGCTGGGCGACCAGGACGCCATCGAATATCTCTGCCGCCATGCGCCGGACGCGGTTTACGAACTGGAACACTGGGGCGTGCCCTTCTCGCGCACCGAGGACGGCAAGATCTACCAGCGCGCCTTTGGCGGCATGACCCGCAATTTCGGCGAAGGCCCGGTGCAACGCACCTGCGCCGCCGCCGACCGCACCGGTCACGCCATTTTGCACACGCTCTATGGCCAGTGCGTCAAGGAAGAGACCGAGTTCTTTATCGAGTATTTCGCGCTCGACCTGATCATGGACGATGACGGGGTGTGCCGCGGGGTGACCGCCTGGAAGCTGGACGATGGCACGCTGCATCGCTTCCGCGCCAAGTCCGTCATCCTGGCAACCGGCGGCTATGGCCGGGCCTATTTCTCCTGCACCTCGGCGCATACCTGCACCGG
>CBDUFA010000124.1:0-5152 GCA_965366295.1 uncultured Hyphobacterium sp. | reverse complement strand
CATTGATGATCAATGGCCCCTGCCCTTCATGCAGTGTGTAGAGGTCTCCCATCACGCCACCCCTGGCAGTTCGCAGACATCCGCGAGACGCCCTCCGGAAATCATTTCCGTGGCCCGCGCAATATCCGGCGCAAAGAAGCGGTCATCCTCGAGCCTGGGGATCTCGGCACGCAGGCGGTTCTTGGCATCTTCAAGCAGGGCGGACGATGCCAGCGGGGCATGGAAATCCATTCCCTGTGCTGCCGTCAGCCATTCCAGGGCAATGATCGCGTGGAGATTGGCCGCCATGTCCATCAGGCGCCGGGCGCCATGGGCCGCCATCGAGACATGGTCTTCCTGGTTTGCCGAGGTTGGAATGGAATCGACGCTGGCCGGTGCCGCGCGTTGCTTGTTCTCGGAGACCAGGGCCGCGGCGGTCACCTGCGGGATCATGAAGCCGGAATTCAGCCCCGGCGCGGGCGACAGGAAGGCCGGCAGGCCCGACAGGTTGGGATCGACCAGCATGGCTTGCCGCCGCTCCGACATCGACCCGATCTCGGCCATGGCCAGCGCGATCATGTCGGCAGCGAACGCGACCGGCTCGGCGTGGAAATTGCCTCCGGAGATGGCATCAGGGCCTTCAGGGAAGATCAACGGGTTGTCCGTCACCGCATTGGCCTCGGTCGCGAGCGTGGCGGCGGCCTGGCGCAACACGCCGAGCGCCGCGCCCATCACCTGCGGCTGGCAACGCAGGCAATACGGATCCTGGACCTTGGAGCACCCGGCATGCGAGGCGTTGATATCGCTGCCAGACAAAAGCCCGCGATAGGCGGCGGCCGCATCAATCTGGCCCTGGTGTCCCCGGCAGTCGTGGATACGCGCATCAAAGGGCGACAATGATCCCATCGCCGCTTCAACGCTCATCGCGCCGGTCACCAGCGCGGAGCGGAATGCCTGCTCTGCCTCGAACAGGCCGGCCAGGGCATAGGCGGTCGAAAACTGTGTACCGTTGAGCAGCGCCAGCCCTTCCTTGGGGCCAAGTTCCAGCGGCTTGCGCCCAATCCGGGCCAGCCCGTCCGCCGCGCTCATCCGCTCCTTGCCGATATGGACCTCGCCCACACCGATCAGCGCGGCGGCCAGTTGCGACAATGGCGCGAGATCGCCAGAAGCGCCGACCGAGCCCTGGCAGGGAATGACGGGGATGACGCCGCCCTGCAGCATGGCCTCGAGCGCTTCCACCACCTCCCAGCGAACACCCGACACACCGCGTCCGAGCGACGACATCTTGAGCGCCATCATCAGGCGGACAATGTCGGCCGGCATCGCCTCGCCAATGCCCGCGGCATGCGACAGCACGAGGCGTTTTTGAAGTTCGGCCAGCTCCGCATCCGCAATCCGGCTCTGTGCGAGTTTCCCGAACCCCGTGTTCACGCCATAGACCGCGCGCCCCGACCCCAGCAATTCCTGTACGGCCTCGGCGCCCCGCTCGATCTGTCCCTTGCAGCCGCGATCCACGGCCACCGCCGCGCCGCGATAGATGTTCCGCCAGTCAGCCAGCGTCATGGCGCCCGGACGAAGCGTCACACTCATGCCCATTCTCCAGAAAGCACCCGGCCATGAAGCGGCCGCGCGCCGACCCATTGGACCAGCTGCGCGAGATTGTCGACCTCCCAGACCGCGAGATCGCAGCGCTTGCCAGCCTCGATCGTACCGATCTCGTGATGCAGCCCCAGCGCCCGGGCTCCTTCCCGCGTGATGCCGGCTAGCGCTTCGGCAACGGTCATGCCGAACAGGGTGCAGCCCATATTGGCGATCGTGAGCAGCGACAGGACAGGCGATGTCCCGGGATTGGCGTCGGTTGCGAGGGCCATGGGCACACCGGCCTTCCGCAAGGCGTCCATGGGCGGAAGCCTGGTTTCGCGCAGCATGTAGAAGGCGCCGGGTAAAAGCACGGCCACGCTCCCGGCTTTCGCCATCGCGGCGACACCGGCTTCGGATGTGTATTCGAGATGGTCTGCGCTGAGCGCATTGTATTCCGCGGCGAGCGCTGCCCCGCCCGTATCGCTTAGCTGGTCGGCGTGCAGCTTGATCGCCAGACCGGCTTCGCGGGCGGCATCGAAAACGCGGCGGGTCTGCGCCGGGCTGAACGCAATCTTCTCGCAATAGGCATCGACCGCATCGGCCAGGCCTTCGCGCGCGGCTTCCCGAACCAGTGGAAGACACACCTCGTCGATATAATCATCAGCCTTGCCGGCGTATTCCGGCGGTATCGCATGCGCAGCCAGAAGCGTTGATTGCACCCGCAAGCCGGTGACCAGTCCAAGGCTGCGTATGGCTTTGAGCATATTAAGCTCGGACTCGAAGTTAAGGCCGTAACCACTTTTAATTTCGATTGTTCCGAGACCTTCGGAAATCAGCGGGTCGAGCCTGGACAAGGTCAACGCGGCAAGGTCCGCGGCACCGCAGGCCCGCACCGCATTGACGGTCGACGCGATCCCGCCCCCCGACTTGGCGATGGCTTCATAACTCTCGCCCGCGAGCCGGCGTTCGTATTCCAGCGACCGGTCGCCGGCGAACACGATATGGGTATGGCAATCGACCAGCGCTGGCGTCACCCAGCGGCCATCAAGATCGATGATGTCCTCGCAATCGGGCGCATCGGATGCCGCACCGACCCAGACAATGCGCCCTTCACGAACGGCGATTGCGCCATTTTCGACGGCGCCATAACCGTCCGGCCCCGCCATGGTCGCCAGCTTTGCATTGGTGAAGATGCGGTCCACGCGCATCGAGGCCTCCCCAACAATCCGAGAATCCCTACACTAGGGGATGTCATGTCAGAGGATAACCCGCATGCGCAAGCTGTATGCCGCATCTGCCCTGTTGCCGTCGGGCTGGACCGAAAACGTGCTGATCGGGATCGACGCCAGCGGCCACATTTCCTCGGTGCAAGCCGGTCAGGCCGCCCCGCACGATGCCGAACGGCATGACATCCTGCTGCCGGCCCTTTCCAACCTGCACAGCCACGCCTTCCAGCGAGCCCTGGCCGGGCTGACGGAAACCCGCGGCAGCGCGGACGATGATTTCTGGAGCTGGCGTGAAGCCATGTACGCGTTTTTGCCGCGGTTATCGCCCAAAGCGGTGCAGGCCATCGCCGCCCAGCTCTATGCCGAGCTGGCCGAAAGCGGTTTTGCGGCCGTGGCGGAATTCCATTACCTGCATCACCAGCCGGACGGGAAAACCTATGCCGATCCCGCCGAAATGGCGGGGCGGATCGCAGCCGCTGCCCGAGTCACAGGCCTGGGCCTCACCCTGCTCCCGGTGGCGTATGCGCGAAGCGGCTTCGGCGGTGCGCCCACCCATGACGGCCAGAAGCGGTTTGCCAATTCGGCCAGCGCCTATCTGGAGCTGAGGCAGACCAGCAAGGCCCATCTGGCGCGTCCGGACGATGTCCTGGGCGCCGCGCCGCATTCGCTCCGGGCCGTTTCGCCTGATGATCTCGAGACAATCCTCGCAACCGCTCAGGCCGGCCCGGTGCACATCCACATCGCAGAACAGACCCGCGAGGTCGAGGATTGTCTTGCCTGGTCGGGTCAACGGCCGGTCGACTGGCTGCTGGACCATGCGCCGGTCGACGAACGCTGGTGCCTGATCCACGCCACGCACATGACGGAGACAGAAACCACGCGGCTGGCGGCCACCGGCGCGGTTGCCGGGCTCTGCCCGACCACGGAAGCCGATCTGGGCGATGGCGTGTTTCCCGCGCTGACCTGGCAGGCAGAACAAGGCCGCTGGGGCGTCGGAACTGATTCCCATGTCGGCACCGATGCCGCCAGCGAGTTGCGCTTGTTTGAATGGAGCCAGCGGCTGCATCACCGCAAGCGCACACTGTTGGCTGGCCCGCGCCAGTCAAATGGCCGCGCGCTGTACGAGGCCGCGCTGGCCGGGGGCGCCCAGGCCCTCGGACGTGCGTCCGGATCGATCAGCGCCGGTCAGTGGGCCGATCTCGTATCACTTGACCCTGGCCATCCGGTACTGGCCGGCAAGTCAGGAGATCAATGGTTGGATGGCTGGATCTTTTCAGGCGGAAAAGGCTGCGTGGCCGATGTCTGGTCCGCGGGCCGGCACATCGTCCATGAGGGCCGGCACATGCAGCGTGATGCCATTCTCGCAGGTTTCCGCGAAACCATGTCTCATTTGCTCGCCTGAGCATGGCGGTCGCGCAGCGAGCGGGTGACATCAGCCAGCGTGACGCCCCGCGACCGCAGCAGCACCATCAGGTGAAACAGCAGATCGGCGGCTTCATTGGTCAGTTCGGCCTCGCCCTCGGCAACAGCGGCCAGGGCTGTCTCGACGCCCTCCTCACCGACCTTCTGGGCAATCTTCGATATCCCGCGCGCATTGAGGCGCGCCACATAGCTATCGGCCGGATCGGCATCGGCACGCCGGTCGATGATGTCCTCGAGCTGGTCCAGGAATGACAATCCCGGCGGCATATCGCCCGCAAAACAGGTTGGCGTGCCGGTATGACAGACCGGCCCCGCCGGAATGGCCTTCACCAGCAGGGCATCGGAATCGCAATCGGTCTCGATGCTCGAAAGGGCCAGCGTATTGCCGCTGGTTTCGCCCTTGGTCCAGAGCCGCTGTTTCGACCGGCTGAAAAACGTCACGAGCCCGGTCTCGCTGGATTGCCTGACAGCCGCTTCATTCATGTAGCCGAGCATCAGGACCTGGCCGGTCCTTGCGTGTTGAACAATGGCCGGGACCAACCCGTCACCCTTGGCGAAGTCAATGCTTGCAATATCGATCATGTCCGGACCTCAACGCCGCAATCCGCGAGGAAAGATTTCAATTCGGGAATGGCAATCACCTGCTTGTGGAAGACACTCGCGGCGAGCGCGCCATCAACGCGCGCTTGCGCAAAGACGTCGGCGAAATGCTGCATGGTGCCGGCACCGCCCGATGCAATCAGCGGAACCGGGCAAGACTCGCGCGCCGTCGCCAATTGATCGGTGTCATATCCGTCCCGGACGCCGTCGCGGTCCATGCAATTCAAAACGATTTCACCCGCGCCGCGGCTTGCAGCCTCGGCAATCCAGTCCATGGTCAAACGCGCTTCGGCTTTCGTCTTTGCCGGATCGCCCGTGTTGGAGTGGACTCGCCATTCACCGTC
>CBDUFA010000123.1:0-5202 GCA_965366295.1 uncultured Hyphobacterium sp. | reverse complement strand
CCGTGGCGGCGCTGAACCAGGCCGGGGCGGGGGGCGATTTCACTTTCATCTCGTCGGCGGGCGGGGCTTTCCTGGAATGGATGGAAGGCAAGACGCTTCCGGGCGTGGCAGCCGTTACCGATTGACGCTAGTCTGAACACAAATCTCGATCTGCTGGGGACGACATGATGGATCTCGAACAACTCAACACTATCGCCAACCAGATGGTGGCGGACGGCAAGGGCATTCTGGCGGCGGATGAATCCACCGGCACGATCAAGAAGCGCTTCGACACGATCAAGCTGGAATCCACCGAGGACGCCCGCCGCGACTGGCGCGAAATGCTGTTCCGCACCCAGCCGGCGATGAATGAGAGCATTTCCGGCGTCATTCTCTATGACGAGACGATCCGCCAGAAAGCCGCCGATGGCACGCCGCTGACCAAGCTGATTTCCGATGCCGGCGCGGTGCCGGGCATCAAGGTCGACACCGGCGCGAAAGACCTCGCCGGCTCGCCGGGCGAGAAGATCACCGAGGGTCTCGATGGCCTGCGCGACCGCCTCAATGAATATTACGAGCTGGGTGCGCGCTTCGCGAAATGGCGTGCGGTGATCGATATCGGCCGCGAGGGCGATGACTCGATCCCGTCGCCCTATTGCATCGGCGTCAACATGCACGCGCTCGCCCGCTATGCCGCGCTGTGCCAGGAAGCCGGCATTGTGCCCATCGTCGAGCCGGAAGTCCTGATGGATGGCGATCACTCCATCGAGCGCTGCTATGAAGTCACCGAATACGGCCTCAAGGCGCTCTACAAGGAGCTGTACGACCAGGGCGTCGAGCTCGAAGGCACGATCCTGAAACCCAACATGATCATTCCGGGCAAGAAATGTCCCGACCAGGCCAGCGTCGCGGAAGTCGCCGACATGACGGTGCAATGCCTGGCCAATTGCGTGCCGGCGGCCGTGCCGGGCATTGCCTTCCTGTCGGGCGGCCAGTCCGATCTGGAAGCCACGGCGCACCTCAACGCCATGAATGCGGCCTATGACCTGCCCTGGGCGCTGACCTTCTCCTATGGCCGCGCGTTGCAGGCGGCGCCGCTGAAAGCCTGGGGCGGTTCTGATGTTGCCGCCGGTCAAAAAGCGTTCAATCACCGTGCCCGCATGAACGGCCTCGCGGCCAAGGGCGAGTGGACAGAGGCGCTGGAAAACGCCGGCTAGCCGGAATTTTATCCATCGCAGCGCCCGCGGGATGATGGCCGTCCGGCGGGCGTTTGCGTGGATAGGGTTTTCTTTTTTCAGAATTTCGTCTCCGACGACTACTACTCCGATTGTGCCGGCAGCGGACGGGCTCGCGCCGCGGATCGGCCTGTCTGTATTGAAGAATGCGATCATGCCCGGTCTCCGGCCCCGCCTCTCATCGGCCTCTCACCCGCCTCTCGTTTCCGGCGCCACCGCCTACCATTCCGGCGGTGTAGCGGCGGGTGCGTGAGGGCGCGTCAGGCGCAGAGTCTAGGCGGGAATGGCGGGGTGGGGATAAGGGGCGTCTTTGACACACCACCCACCGCCTTACCCAGTAAGGCATGATCCGGACGATCCAGAAGGATGGCTGAGTCGGTTAGTGGCCGTCTTGCCTTTGCCCCGTGACAATCTGTTCCATTTACGGCCGTGCCGCCGCCTGTTCGTCTTGCGAACTGGTGTCAAAGGGGACGCATTTTGAACTATTTTGCAAGGATCGTATCCGGGCTTTTCCTGATCACTGGCGGTATCGCTCAGGCTCAGACCGATGCAGGCACGCCTGTGTCTGACGAGGACATCTGGCAGCAGCTGCAATCGCTATCGGAAACACAGGTGGAGGAAAGCCTCTGGGAGGCAGCCGAAGCAGCGACCGAAAGGGTCTTTGGCCACGGGCTGGACCAGGAGAATGGCGAGACGGTCTTTCAGACGATTGAAGCGGCCGCCGACGGGGACTGGCGCAATGCCTTCGAGACCGCCGGCCCGTCCTTGCTGTCGGCTTATCTGCCGGGTGTGAGTCAGTATGTAGAGGCCATCCAGACTGCGGCGGCCCAGATTGACCGCAGCACCGATCAATGGGCCGAGCAGCTCTATGATCATGAGTCCTATTACTGGGTCGGTGAACAGGTTGATGCGCGGGTGGCTGCCATGAATGGCCCGATGCTCGATGATTATGGCGACCCGTTCTATGGCCGCATCAATGATGATGATGAAGCTTTCATGCCCAGCTACGCGCTACCGGACGGCTCGCCAGCCAAGGAGCGCGCACGGCAATTCGAGGCAGAGTTATTCAACCGCTTCACCCGGCAACCCTTTTATGACGAGCTGATCGCGACGGACTACACGGCCAATGGCGGTGGCACATCAGGTCTGTATGAGAACTCCTATGCCGCGATGATCCGCGAAGAGTTGGGCTATCAGCCGGAGCCTCGGCGCCTGTTCAATCATTTCTACCATCGCTACACGCGCGACCGGCTCGCCCGGTATCAGGAGGTTCACGAGTACGTTCAAGCCGAGCTGATGCGCCGCGAAGCGCGCCGTCAGCGCACCGCGCTCATTGAGGCCTACCGCGAGGCACTGGAGGCTGAGGCGCCGAGCGTTGATCAAATGCTATCGGCGCTTCGGGCGAACGACGTTAATGCCGTGCGCCGAGGGCTGGCGGCGGGATTCGACCCCAATGTCTGGCCCGAAGGCGCCAACCTCCCGTTCATGTACATAGCCGGCGTCACACTGGCTCAGGACCCGTCGACCCAGCCTGCTTTCGACCTGTTGGTCGAGGCCGGCGGCGAGGTTCGTCCCGATGTGCCGGACGGCACACCCGAGGTGCTTCCTGCCGCTATCCGAAGCGCCAACGAGGCGGGCGCATTGGCGGTGATCAATGCCGGCTTTCGTACGCAGGTCTCCTATGCCGAGGGCGACTCTATGCTACGCCGCGCCGTCATGACGGAAATGCCGCGGGTAATCGCACGGCTAACGACGATCGGCCACGACCCGGATATCCGTGACGACGAGGGGCACCCGCTGATCATGGAAGCCGTCCACACCGGCAACCGGGCGGTTCTTGACGCCGTGATCGAGGGGGGCGCGAACGTCAATGCGCGCTCCACGAGCAACAACGGCAACGCCATCTTGTTGGCCGGCATGCACGACCACGCCGCACTCGTCCCCACACTGATCAATGCCGGCGCCCAGATCGACAGCCTGCTGTCCGAGACGCAGCCCTACAGCGCGCTGATGATCGCCGCCATGCAGGGGCATTTCGAGACCGTGCGGGCTCTGGCCGAAGCCGGAGCGGACCTGACGATCGAGGCCTCCCGCGGCACGGCGGCTGATTATGCCCGCAGCAACGGGCATGATGAGGTCGCCGACTACCTGGACAACCTCGAAGATGCATCGCAGCTCGACTCACTCACGCCCGCCGAAATCGCGCACCGCTATGGCAATGACGTGGCGCAGGCGGCGCGAGACCTGGATGGCGATCGCATCCGTCAAATCCTTGATGAGCTTGGACCCGAACGCGAGCGCATGCCGGTCAATTATTGTGCCCGCGGCGAGTTTCCCTTCTGCGACGAGCGGATCGGTGGATTCGCCGCGATGCACATGGCCTATGCCGGCGATGTCGAAACGCTGGCACGGCTGAATGAAACCGGCATCGGCTTGGAATATGAAAGCGCCAATGGCAATTCGAGCACGTTGATTGCGGCGGTCGTTGCAGGCAGGCCGGAAGCCGTGGACTTCCTGCTGAACAATGCCGGGCTGGACCCGAATGATGTCACCGCGAACGGACGTTCGGCTCTTGCCGCCGCGGCTGCCCGCAATGACTCCCGGATGGTCGCCGACCTGCTAGCGGCGGGCGCAATTCCCGGCCTTGGTACATTGGGCGGCGGGCTGAGCGCGCTGCACCATGCCGCCATCCATGGCAACCTTCAGATGATCAACGATTTGCGGAATGCCGGGGCGCAGGCCACCCCGGACAGTGAAGGCCGGATGCCGGGCTATTACAGCTACTGGCTTCACGAGGATGAGAATCTGGCCGTCAATCTCGGCTACGCAGAAGCGCGCGGCTATGCCGAACGCGAACGCCGCCGCAACGCGCCCGGCTTTGACTGGAACGAGTTTGCCCGCGAGATGCAGCCGGTCATGCAGGCCACGCTTGAGGAAATCGAGGCGGCGCACGGTACAGCGTACCGAGCTGATTACTCCTACGAAGGTCGGGGTAGCGACACTGAGGAATTGAGTGACGACACCCAGGCCATCGTCGACGAATGGGCGCGGGTCGGCAGCGATGACGAGAGCGTTACAGGGTCTGACAGCGGGTCTGCTTCGGGAAGCTGTCAACCAGATGGCGTTGTCACAAGGAGCCGCACCGGTACAGATGGAATTGATGTGAGGCTCAACGTACCTTGCGGTTCTTATACCGGACGCACAAACTATTGTGGCATGAGTGTTTACGTTTGGGAGTCCGGGGGATTAATGGAAGCTCCTGGGATACCAAATGGCGCCGGCGATAATCGTCTATTTGTAAAAACCCGGTTAGGTGAAATACTGGCGTCATGCGAGTAGGGTCGAACCCAGAAGGCAGCTTGGCACATCCAATGAGCTGGCGGCGAGGTTGGCCCTACAGGTCTGCCAACGGCGTTTCGCGACCCATCAGTATCAGGCAGCTTCTGTGCCTGCACACTGTCTTTATAGCACAGCGAACGCCGGAGATGTGGGATCAACTGCAACCGCCCGGAATGAGGTGAATAATGCTTTCTGCCTTCCAAGCCCGCAGGGGCATTTTGCTCATGATTACCGGCCTTGTCGTCCCGGCGTTGATTCAAGCTCCTGCCAGCGCTCAGTCCGGCGAAGACATCGACAGCGCCACCGTCCGCCTGCAGGTCGCGTTGGGCTCGCTGGTTGGACAGGCCGATCCGGACATTTCGGAACGGGTGATCGCTGAAGTTCTAGACGAGGGTGCCGATCCGTTGGCGCGCATCGAATACGGTTTTGTCACCGCGAATGAACACGCCGACAACTTCAGCTATCTGATCAACATCGCCGAGATTGCGGCCGCGCGCGAAGAGGCGGGTGAGACGGATCACCTGCCCGATGACTGGCGCGCGCGGGCGCTGCGATACCACGACGCCATGGCCTCCGCCGCCGAGGCGCCGGATGAGGCACGATACTATCTGGAACGGGTAGTCGGCCCTGCGCATGCAGAAGAAGCGAC
>CBDUFA010000122.1:0-5205 GCA_965366295.1 uncultured Hyphobacterium sp. | reverse complement strand
AGCTTCGGCCGCGTTGTCGGCGAGGTCTTCCGTCTCCGCCGGCCGGCTTTCATCGGCAGCGCCATTGGCCTCGATGCCGGTGACCGGCGTGGTGTTGCCGGGCCCGCCAAGCACGTCGGAGGACAGTGCCTGGGCCGTGCTGGCCGGGTCGCGGTTGATATTGTCGTAGACCAGCATGCCGGCGGCCGACGCGATCGCGATGAAGCCCAGCACGCTGGCTGCGATCATGATCATGCGGCCATTGCCGGAGCCGCTATCCTCATTGGCATAGGGATCATAGCTGACCGAGCGGTCGCCGCGCGTGCGGCTGCGGGCGGCGGCGAGGAAATCCTTATCGGCCGTGGCCCCCAGCGGTGCGCGCGGCCGCGGACGTGATTGTGCCGCTTCCTCGCGCGGACGCTGGCGCCGGACCGGCTCGTCGACCGGCTCCATCGGCTGCAGAATCATGCCCGCATCCGCAGACGGCGCGCGCGCGGGCGTTTGAGGTGCCGCGGCGATGTCCTCCGCGGCGGCCAGCTCGGCTTCGAGCGCATGCTCGTCGATCAGGAATTCATCGTCTTCCGGCTCGGCGACCGGATCCGGCCGGGTTGGCGCGGCATAGCTGCGCGAGGCCGATGTGGACGCTTCGGCGACGATGAAGGGATCGTCGACCTCGTCCTCGTCGAAGCCGGGCGGTGTCTCGGCATCGGGCGCGGGCGGCAGCGGCGTATCGAAATCCGGCTCGTCATAGGCCGGCTGGCGCAGCGCCGGACCGGGCGCGGCCTTTGGCGTCGGCGCGGTTTCCGCCCCGGCTTCGGCCTTGCGGTTCTCGATGGCTTCCAGCCGGTCGGCCAGCGCATTCATGGCGCGCTGCACCGGTGACAGGCTTTCCTCGGTCTCGGCGCGAGCCTCTTCCAGGCGTTGGGAAATGCCGGAAATGGCATCCTCGATCCGCTTGGCGGTGCGCTCCTCGGAGGCGCGCAGGCGGTCATCCAGCTCGTCCTCGCGGGACTTCGCGGACTGGCGTTCTTCCAGCTTCGCGACCGCGTCGGACATGTTCCTTGTGGCGGCCTCGAAGGCTTCGGCGGTGCGCGCCTCGCCCTTTTCAATGCGGTCGGTCAGGTTCTCGCCGAGCCTGGCCACGTCCTCGCCGAGCTGCTTGACGGCAGCGCGGTTTTCCTCGCGCACGGCCTCGAAGCGGCGCTCCATCTCGCGCTCGGCCTTGTCGCCGGTGTGCAGGGCCTCGGCCTTCTTCTCGCTTTCGGTGATGCGGTCATCCATCACCCGGGCAAGGCGGGTGATCTCGAGCCCGATCCGGCTCAGCGATTCCGAATGCGAGGTCTCGGCGACGGCGATGCGTTTCTCGGCCGATTTCAGCGCCCGTTCCAGGCGTTCGACACGCGGTTCGGCGACCACATTTTCCAGCTCGCGCGCCATCTCGGCGCGGGTGTCGGCAACGATACGGGCCAGCTCGTCGGACAATACGTCGAAGCGGCGGTCAATGTCGGCGGTGTCGGCGGAGAAGGGACGGGTCTCCATCGCACGCAGACGGGCGTCGATGCGGGCGACGGATTCCTCGAACGCGCTGGCAGTATCATGGCTCAGCCGCTCGGTTTCCTCGACCCGGCGGCGCAAACGGTCCGCGGCGGTGTGCAGTCCGTTTAGCGCGCGGCTGGTATTCTGTCCGCGATCCCCGGACTTGCGCAAATCCTCGGCGAGGCGAGCCTGGCCGCTCTCGATGTTCTCGATACGCTGCTGCAGCGACAACGTGGCCTGCTCGGTGGCGGCGCCGAATTCCTCGAGCGCGGAATGGATGGTGTCGGCCGATTGCAGGCTGTGTTTCTCGTTGCGGAAAACGCGGGCGGCCAGCTTTCCGAACGCGGATTCGAATGCCTGCATGGCCTGCGGATCGGCGGTGCCACCGGCTTCCTCGATCCGCTGCACGCGCAAGGCCAGCGCCTCGGCGGCCTTGCGGGCGGCTTCGGCGAGATCGCGGGTCTTCTGCGTGTCTTCCCGGAAGGACTGGTCGGATGTCTCCACCCGCTCGGCGAGTTCTGACAGCGAGCGGTCAACCTCGTTGATGACTTCGGAAGAGAGCTTCTCGGTGGAATCAATGCGTTCCGTCAGGCGCTCGACCATGCCGCGCAGGAGCGCATCGCTCTCGTCATTGCGGCGGGTGAAACCGGGATAGGATTCGAGATTGGATTCCCAGCGCGGATCGCCATCGATCTCCGGACCGTCATCGAGAATGACCCGGTTCAGCCATTCGCCCAGCGTCATGCCTTCCCGCCGCGCGGCCGTCTTGGCACGGGCGCGGGCGCGGGGATCGATACCTTTGACGCTCCAGGGTCCCCCCGAGGACATGACGAATCGCACTCCATTCCGATGGCCAACGCTAGCTTGCCGGTTAATATTGTGTAAACCGGATGACGGCCCACCAGATGTAGTGTTTCCACAGCTGAGTGAGCGTCAGCCGCACGTCTGCCATGCCGCCGTACGACTTCGTTAATGGCCGTGGTTTCGGTTAATCCCGGGTAAAGACGTGTTAACGCGGCAGGTAGAATTCAGGTGCCAATTGCCGCAACCGCGTCTCCAGGCTGTCGACCTGCTCGAGAAGTTGCGGATTGCCGGCCGGCAGAATGGACCGGCCGATGTCGAACAACGTCCAGGCGCCCAGCGGATTTCTCAACACCAGCAAGGCGTTGCCGAATTTCCAGTAAGCGGCGCCAGCAAGCGGATCGAGCTCGATCGCCTCGGCATAGAGTGCCATCGGGTCGAGGTCGGCGGGTGGACCTTCGGGATCACGTGCCGCCCAGTCGAGCAAGGCTTCGGCGGCAAGAATCCGAGCCGCAGCACCGGCCAGGTCATCATTTTCGAGATAGGGCCGGACCGAAGCCACCAGGTCCTCGTTTCCGGAACCGGCCTCGCCCACCATGGCGGCAAACAGGGCTTCGAAAGCCGGCTCGCCGATACCGCCGGCCATCAGTCCGGCCAGCTCGCCACAGACCGGGCGATCACCTGACGCTGATTGAGCCGGGCAGGGCCCGTTATGGTGCTGTTCCTGGATAGCTGCGAGATAGGCGCCGACGCGGTCGCCGGCCTCGCGATAGGCATTGATCTCGGCCATGAAGGGGGCGGCGGAAAATCCGGCGTCATCGTCCAGCGCGCCTTCGGCAGCGGGAGCGATCCTCTCGCCGATGATGTCCGGTGCATGCCAGGCGGGCGACAGGCCGGATTCCAGCCGGAAACCGGGCTCGAGGCTTTCACGGCTTTCAAGTGTCCAGATCTCGCGGCGGCCGTCCGGGCTTTCCGGGCTGATCACGAAATAGGCGAACTGGTCCGGGATGGACGGCGCGCCTTCCAGAGCGGCAAGAACATCCGGATGCAGCGGCAAGGCGTGGCGCATCCAGCGGCGGAACATTTCCGCCTGGGCCTGTTCGGCCGGTGTTGAATCCGGAAAGTTCACCGGGGCGTCGCCAAGATTGACATTGATGGGCTGCACGAGGTCGCCGGGGTTGAAAACCACCGACTCCCCTGACGCCAGATCGATCGGCGTCGCGGCAGCCAGGAGCGGATCGATCCCGTCCACCGCGTCTGCATCTGCGCTTTCCTCGGCGGTGTCCTCTTCCTGTACTTCATCATCGGTTTCGGGAAGCGTGAATTGCGCCATCAGCAATTGCTCGCCATCGGTGTTCTCCACGTCGAGGCGGCCATCTGAATAGGTGCGATCCAGGCTGACCGGGTCGCGGCGGATGCCCATGGCTGCTTCCAGCCAGAAGCGCGCAAAACTCCGGCCTTCACCAAATGGAATCTGCTCGCGCCGCCCGCCCTGCGATAGCGCGAGATAGGTGTCCAGACGCCGCCGGATTTCGGCCGCGAAAGACGTATTGCGCAGCGTGTCTGCTTCGAGGTCGAGCTCGAGATGGCGGTCGGTCAGGAAATCGTTGATCGAAACGCGGCCGCCGCGCTCATACCGGACAAAATCCGGGGCCAGGATGATGGTTCGCGTGTCGGCGTCGCCCACGCGCTGGCCCTCCGGTGTGAAGGTTTCCACCTGCCAGACGAGCGCGATCGGTTCACCGGCGCTCGCCGGGCGGACGTCCGCATACTCCGTGCTGGTGAGAAAAGGTGTCGACGGGCTGATGATCCCGACATCCACAAGCGCATCGGTGCTTTCTTCAGGCGGGGCATTGTGTCCGTTCTCGCCGGCTTCACCGTCCTCGTTTTCATCATCGTCAACGGTTGCGGGGCCGGGCGGTGTTTCATCCTGTCCAGCACGATTACTACCGGTGTCATTCGCCTCATCCTCAGCGATGGCCGGATCATTGTCACCGGCATCCGCATTGCCATCCGGTTCGCCGGACTCATCCGCGGTTCCGGCCGGATCGCCATCCTCAGGGGCGGTCTCATCGTCCGGCGAGCTATCCAGAGCCTCCGGCTCGTCCGTTACGTCATCCGATGTGTCGTCCGAGGCGGTTGCGGCAGGCGCATCCTGCCCGTCCGCCGCGCGATTATCGTCTTCGCCGAGGTCCGCCGCGCCGACCGCTTCTGCATCGGATTCCAGCGCAATCTCGCCGCCATCATCGCCGCGCAACGGCAGACCGCCAGCCTCATCGGCCCCGGCCTCGCTGTTCCCGGCGCCGGTGTCGTCGGCTTCTGTTTCGTCCGAATCCAGCAGGTCGAGCAAATCGTCGATATCGGCTTCGGACGGACCGCCATCGTCCGCCGCGGCAGGCCCGTCATCGCCCGGCGGGGTGCTCTCGGGCGGCTCCTGTGACCAGGCAGGCGCGGCAAGGGCGAGGGCGAACAGGCTGGCGAAGACGCGTTTCATGGCAGATCCGGATTGACGTTGGCGCGGAAGACACAAGCCCGGACGGGCGATTGGGTCAACAGTCTCAATCGGTTAACAATTGTCATAAAGTTGACGTTGACGTTCGCGTAAGGGTGAGTCAGATTTACCGGCATGCGGGAGGCAGACACACTCAAGACGGACTATTCGATCCGTGACCTGGCGTCGGAGTTCGACGTCACGGCGCGGACGCTCCGTTTCTACGAGCAAAAGGGACTCCTGAGCCCGGGCCGCAAGGGGGCGAGCCGCGTCTATTCGGAAGCGGATCGAGCGCGCCTGGTGCTCATATTGCGTGGCAAGCGTGTCGGCTTCTCGCTCGATGAAATCCGCGAAATGCTGGACATGGAAGCGATCACGTCGCGCAATCCGTCGGCACT
>CBDUFA010000121.1:0-5214 GCA_965366295.1 uncultured Hyphobacterium sp. | reverse complement strand
GTGACGATGAAGCGCTGGGCGGCTCTGCTCGCCATTCTCGGTGGTTTGCTATTTGTATCGGGAGCGGCCTGGGCTGCGGCGCCTGGCGGGCCCGGACTGTCCCTGGATCTCGGAGATGAGGGCACGCTGACCGAACGTGTTCTGCAATTGATGGCACTCCTGACGGTGCTGTCTCTGGCCCCGTCGATTGTCATCATGACGACGTCCTTTGTCCGGATTGTCGTGGTGCTGTCGCTTTTGCGGACAGCCGTGGGCCTGCAACAAAGCCCGCCGAATGCTGTGCTGATTTCGCTCGCCATCTTCCTGACCGGCTTCATCATGGCGCCGGTTTTCAGCCAGTCCTATGACGATGGCATCCGACCGCTGCTGGATGGCGAAATCGAGCTGACCGAAGCCTTCGACCGGTCAAGCGCACCGGTGAAAACCTTCATGCTGGCGCATACGCGCGAGGACGATCTCGGCCTTTTCATCGGCTTCATGGACGGCGACCCGCCGGAAACCGCGGAAGACACGCCGTTTCATGTTGTGGCCCCGGCCTTCATGATTTCCGAGCTCAGGCGCGCCTTCGAGATCGGCTTCCTGCTCTTCATACCGTTCCTGATCATCGATCTCGTCGTGGCATCCATCCTGATGTCGATGGGCATGATGATGCTGCCACCGATCGTGATATCGTTGCCGTTCAAACTGATATTCTTCGTGCTGGTGGACGGCTGGCGGCTTGTCACCGGAAGCCTGGTGCAGAGCTTTGCGACCGTAACGCCGCCCAGCTAGGTCAGGCCGGGTCGCCGGCCTCCTCAGAGAACCGGTCGCGGAAACGGCTCATGAAGGCATCCAGCGTATCGACGCCGGCAATCTGGCGGGCAAGGTCGCCAATCCGCGTATCGCCCGTTGTCGTATTGTCGCTCGTCAAAACGCTGAAGGCTTCGGCCTGATCGGTCGCCGCCATCTGGTCGCCATACCGGCTTGCAAGCCGGTCGGTGGAAGCGCGGTCGTCGGCGAGATTATAGGCAATGGCCGCGCGCAGGACATCGGCCTGTTCGTCGATCGACAATTCCGCCTCGTCCTGCCAGCGATTTCCCAGCGCCGCTTCGATGCGGCGGCCGGCATCCGGCCAGTTGCGCTGTGCCCAGGCGATGTCGGCGCGCAACCGGCGGGCTTCCTCGCTGGTATCGCGCTCGATCAGCTCCAGCGCGTGTTCGTGACGGCCAAGCTCGGACAGGGCGCGCGCCTCCAGAATGCGGCGTTCATTAACCAGCTCGGACGGCAACCCGGCCACGCGGGTTGACCGGATGACCGTCAGCGCTTCGCTGGGGCGATGATCCATCAGGTAGATGACCGCCAGGTCGGTGCCAACGCTGGCACGCGCCACCGGTTCACGTAGTCGCTCATTGACCTGGTGGGCCAGCAATTGGGCTGCCGGCTCCAACAGGTCGAACGCCACGAGGCGGTCTGCGAGGCGCCGGATCATACGGTCTCCGTCGCGGCCAATCGGCGTCATGTAGGAATGTTCGTAGAACAGGGCGACAGCTTCGATCGGGTTCATCCGGTCCGCATCGCCATCGAGGAACAGGTCATTGAATATCCGCGCCATTTCCTGCCCGGTCCGGCGTGCAGCCCGGGTATCGGGAAACTGTGCCCGGGCATTCTGCATGATGCTCAGGCCTTCGCTGTAGCGGCCTTCGCGAACATATAGCTCGCCCAGCAAGGCCATGGTTTCCAGCTCGGTGGTATCGCCGCGCCAGCGCAGGCGTAGCATTTCCAGCGCCTCGACGGCCTCATCGGCGGGAATCAGATCGTGCTCGATCCGGATCTTGTAGGATTCCAGCAAGGCCAGCGCTTGCATCTCCGCGTCGTCCGAATGGGCAATGGCATCAAGGCGGCGCAGCGCGCTGGCCGTATCGCCTGCAGCTTCATTCAGTCTGGCTCCCAGCCATTCCGCGCGCAATGCCGTGTGGGTGTCCGGGTCATCGCCACCGACCTGTCGCAGCAATTCGGTCGCCGCTGCGAAATCGTTGAGCTCAAGCGCCGTCTCCGCATTCATCACGCGAAACCGGGCGCGCCATTCCGGTGCATAGTCGAACATCATCTCGCGAGCGGCGGCGAAGCGACGGCTAGCTTCTTCCCATTCTTCGCGCTGGGCCGCGATCATGGCCTGCCAGGGAGCCGCGCCCGGATCGTTGCGCAGCTCCGGCGCATTGAAGGCAAGGCGGGCATCCTCGATCCGGCCCATCATCAGGCTCGCCACACCAGCAAGTGCGAGGGCATGTGCATCGCCCTGAAGCGCGGGGTCACGGTCAATGGCAACCTCGACGACGCCGAGTGTTTCCGGGGCCAATCCATTCGCCAGCAGGAAGCGGGCGAGCGCAATCCGGTCGGTGGAATTGCCACTGGCCGCCTGGGAATACAATTCCCGGTATTGCGGCCAGTAGGCGCCTTCGCCTTCCCAGCGGGCGAAATCCATGAAGGACGGGGAATCCAGACTGCGGCGCCCGGTCGAGACGATGCTGTCGGATGTCGGCGACAGCGCCAGCCCCTCCGGCCGCGCGAACACCACGGTCTCACCCTGCTGACTCATCACGACGTCGTCGGCGGTAATTTCCATGGCGGCGCCCTGGCTGGAAGGCAGCAACGCCATGCCAACGAAATCCCGCCGCGCGGGCGCGCCCTGGATCGAATCCAGCCCCGTGATCACGGCCAAAGTATCTCCGATGACCGGGTCATCGACCCAGATTGCTTCGCCGGGCTGATCGAGGTCCACGAGAATCCGCGCGCTGGCACCGCGGCGGGCATCGCGCTCAACGGAAATTGGCCGCGGTGGCGATTCGATGCGCTCAGCGAGTACGACCCGCCAGACATTGCCGTCATTCTCCACCTCGGCCTGTGTCGATTCCGGCACGACAATGCGTGCCGCAGCATAGCCCGGCCCGCGTGAGGTTGTGTAGCCGATGACATGCCCGCGGCGGCCATGGGCCACCTCGCCGAGGTCGAGCTCGGCTTCAGCATCAAAGACGATCCACAAGGCTGAGCCACGGCGGAAAACGGCCAGCCCGACGGGGGCGGCCCACTCGAACTCCGCTGTCAGCTCACCATCGGTTTCCGCGACATGCGCTTGAACGATACCCGTTGCCGGCACCGGATCAGCGCGCTCTGAGGGAGAATATCGGAGACTGCTGTCGCCGACTTCGGGCACAGGGACGGGCGTACCCGGCTCGACATCCGGGACATCCCGTGATGCATCAGCCGGCTCTGGCTGATCCCCGGCCGCATCCCCGCGATCCGCTGTGGCGTCAGACGGCGCCTCTAAATCGGCATTGGCCACCCGCTGGGCATCGGCCAGCTGTTGCAACGCACCGAGCACATCGGTGGGATTGGTCGCGCCGTCTGCCAGCAGGTCGATCACGATCCGCTCGCCTTCATCCCAGACACGCGCCGCCGAACCGTTCTCGAGGCTTAGCCGGAGCTCGTATTCATCGCCAACGCGTTCGCCTTCGATGTCACGCAGATAACGGGGCGGGGAAGCCCGAAGCTCGGCAAGATCAACATTGGCGGCCCGCGAGAAATGAACGGTCGCGATGTCACCATCTTGCGTCAGCTCGTATTCCACGATTTCCGGCCATACGAGCTCGATCCGTGTGTATTCGGCCGCCTGCCCATGCGAGAGCGAAACATCCAGCGCCGGCGGGGGTGGCGGCGGCGGCGCAGCCGCCGCAGCAGCTGCCGCATCGATCTCGGCCTGCTCGCGCGGGGACACAATGTCGGGCAATGGAGATGTGCCCGGCGACGACAGGTCAATGGCAACCTGATTGTAGGAGGCTGATGTCCGGGTTGCGACTGCATTGGTGCGCAGTGCGAGCCGCATCGTCGAACCGTCCGGGTCGATCCGCGCAAGCGCGACAATATCCCCAAGAGCCTCGGTGATCTCTGTTGCACTGCCCTCGATCGGCTCCGAAAACCGTATGATCAGAACCTGGCCACCCGCGATTTCCGCTTCAGCGGTTGGCCGCTCATCGCCAAAGCCTTCAGGGTAATTCACGATCAGACGCGCAACACCATTGCTGCGCTCGGCGGTGAAGCTGACGGGCTCGGACGCATAAGCCGAAGCGCAGAGCGCAAGGCCGCTCAAACCGGCAAGAAGGCTAACCCTCAGTGCCAATCCGCGCCTCCAAATCCGCTGCGGTTTCGGGAAGCTCGCGGCGCGAGGCGATCACGGTCGTCAATCGGGCCGCTGCGTCGATCTCCATGGCGGCAAGGATCGGGCTCGCCTTGTTGTCCGGCATCTGCGCCAGGAGCTGAACCTGTGTATCGATCGAAAGTGCCGCGAGACGGTCCGCGGCGTCATCGGGCTCCATGCGACCGTAAATATTGGCCAGCCGCGCGATCTCCGCCGCTTCTTCGTCAGACAAGGTTCCCAGCAGCTCCTCGATCCCGGCCTGCAGCGTGCGCAACTCCTCGATGCGCTCGTCAACGCGGATCTCGGCCGCCTGCAGTAATTGTTCGCGGGTGTCGAGTTCGCGTTCGCGCGCATCAAGCGCAGTCCTGCGTCGCGATAGCGAGGTCAGGATTTCGCGCTCGGACGGCGACAGGCCGGCATTTTCCGCCCTTAGTGCAAAGCTACCGGACGATCCCGACACTTCCTCAGGCGCTTCGCAGCTCTGGTTGCCGAGCGAATTCGGCGGCAAGGCTGGCGTATCCCCGGAATCATACGCCGTTTCAGCAGGCTCAGCCGCGGGCGGGTCGGACAAATTCAGCGTCGCGAGCGCATCGGCCGTGTTGACGCCAACTTCCAGCGCCTTGATCACAAAAAGACCGCCGGCAAGAACAGCGGCTGTCGCGAGGAGACGGACCGGGCGCATGACTAGCGGATATCCTTGAGATCAGAATAGATCGTCTTGCGGCCGCCCTCCGGGAAATGATCCGCAATCGTCTTTCGCCGCGGACGCGCAGCAATATCTTCCGCCTTGCGGTCTCCTGATTCGACCAGGAGGCGAAGCTCATCGGCGAGACCACGGGCCCGGCGGACATTGTCTTCCAATGACTCGCCGCTCTCGCGAGCCGCACGCTGGAGCGCCGCAAGGCTGGCCCGGGCGCGTTCCGATGCTTCATCCAGCTGCAAAATGGATGCGCGGATGCCGTCCTGCCCCGAGCGAAGCGCACGCAATTTGGCATCCACACGCCACAACATGATCGCAGCGACAAGAACAAGCAGCGCAACAG
>CBDUFA010000120.1:0-5216 GCA_965366295.1 uncultured Hyphobacterium sp. | reverse complement strand
GCAACCACCACCTTCAAGGCTTCAGCCCGGGTGAACAACCTTATGAGAACTCACATCTAGCCGGGGTTCGGCGTCATCGCCTCGGCCAGTGCGGCATGGAGCTGGTGACTGTCGGCGGGCTTGGGGATGATGGTCAGCGCGTCGAGCGTGCCCGCGGCCTCGAACTGGTAGACATCGCCGGTCAGCAGTACGGCCGGTACGTCCTCGAGCACCTCGTCGCGGACCCGGCTGATCACGTCGAGCCCGTCCTCGCCATCCGGCAAGCGCTTGTCGGCCACGATCATGGCCGGAGCTTCATTGGCCCAGGACAACAGGCGCAGCGCCTCCGAACCGCCGGATGCGGCCAGCACCCGGCAGCCCCATTGCGTCAGCAGCATGGCGAGGCTTTCCCGCACGGCGGCCTCGTCCTCGACCAGGACGATAAGCGGTGCACCGGAAAACTCGGTCTCGGGGGATTCCGTCGTCGTCTCCGCGAGGGCCGCGTCGCGCAAGGGCACGGCAATGGCCGCGCGCGTGCCTTCACCTTCGCGGCTGGCAAAGTCGAGTTCGAGGCCCAGCACCCCGGCGAGCTGGCGGACAATGGTCAGGCCGAGCCCCAGGCCTTTCTGGTCCGGATCGCCGCCGGGATCGAGCTGAACGTATTCGTCAAATACTGCCGATTGCCGGTCAGCGGGAATGCCGGGCCCCGTATCGGTGATCTCGAGCCAGACACGGTCGCCGTCGCGCCGTGCGCCGACCTTCACCTGTCTGCCCGCCGGTGTGAACTTGACGGCATTGCCGATCAGATTGCGCAGGATACGGGTCAGGAGTAACGGGTCGCTTTCGACAGCAAGGCCGGTGCGGGCGATGTCGAGATTCACCGATTTGCGCCGGGCGGTATCGGCGAATTCGGACTCCAGTGACGTCAGCACGGGTTGAAGCCGGAAGATGCGCGACCGGGTGATCACGGCGCCGCTGCTGAGCCGTGCGGTCTCGACCAGGGCCTGCAGCAGGTTCTTCTGGCTCGACCAGGCCACCTCGACCTTGTCCAGCAATTCGATCTGCTCCGGTGTGGTCAGCTGGTCGCGCAGTGCCCGGAGGAAAAAACCCTGTGCCTGCAGGGGTTGCGACATGTCATGGCTGGTTGCGGCAAGGAAGCGCGATTTTTCGGCGCTGGCCTTCTCGATCTGCCGGTTCTGCTCGCGGAGTTTCTCGTTCAACCGCCTGTGGCGCTCTGCGGCCAGCGTCTCCAGCGTCTGCAATTCCGAGCGGGCGCTGACCAGCAGGCCAAAGCCATAGAGGATCAGAATGCCGACGCCGATCAGTCGCGCCGGCCCGTCCACAGTGACCAGCCAATAGACGGCGAATGGAAGGAACATGCCCGAGGCGAGACTGACCCAGCTCGGACGGTATTCGGCGCTTGGCAACATGCCACCGAGGGCAATCGACACGACAATGTTGACGGCGATGAACAGGTTCAGCGTCGACGCGGAATCGAGATAGGCGATGGCCAGCCCGGACCAGACCAACCCGGTCATCCCGGAAATGATCATGTGCCCGCGCAGATATTTTTCCCGGTTGCCCGGCGTAATGCCGGACCGGAAAAGCCGGCTGTAGAGGAAGACGATGACCACCATCGTGCTGGTCAGCGCAAACCACAGGCCAGCAAAGGCGGGGTGGCCGGAAACGGCGATCAGCGCGGTGAAGTAGAGAATGACCCCTTCAACGATCAGACAGGAATTGACCGTGCGCTTGAGCAACAGGCGCGCCTGACCCAGCCGCACCTCGCCAAGGTCTTGCCGGAGCTGGTCTCTCAGCCCCTTTTTGCCCGGGTCTGCTGGTGTGTCGTTCAACCGGAACCCTTCATTCTGATCGCCTTGTCCTGTTTGCATCCTTGTCGCGAAACACCGCTTTTCCAATCGCCTGAAAGGGTGAATTGCCCGTCAGACCGGTGTTTTCCGGCGGTCGGCGAGCGCGGCGACAATCTCGCGATGCCGGGCTTCGGTCAGCGGATAGCGGTATACGGCCAAGGCAATCGCCGCCATGAAGCCGGCGGGAAGCCAGGATACCATGGCCCGCATTGTGCCCAGGGCTTCCCCATCCACGGATTGGCCGCCGGCATAACCGGACAGCGTCAGCAAGCCGCCTGCCATCAGGGCGGTCAGGCCGACCGCCGACTTCTGGGCGAATGTGGTCAGGCCGAATGTCCGCGCCTCGATCCGTTCCCCGGTGCGGAATTCCCCGTATTCGATCGAATCCGGCACCATCGACCACAGCATGACTGGTATGGCACCCCCGCCTGCGCCCGCCAGCGCCACCGCGATCAGCGGGAGGGTAAGGCTTCCGGCCGGGGCGAGGCCCATGAGGCAATAGCCGATGGCCGCCATGACCAGACCGGCAATCAGGCTGACCTTCTTGGAGGTTCGCGCCGCCAGGATCACCCAGAGCGGAGCCGCCACGATGGTGGCAAGCGCGGACGTGCCCAGGATGAGCGTGACGCCATCGGGGCGCGCCAGCACATGGGTCAGGAAATAAAGGATGGTGTGGGTGAAGAAGCCATGGCCGATCGTGCCCAGCACCATGACGGCCAACAGCCAGGCCAGCGGCCGATTGGCGGCTGCAGCCCGCAACATCGCGAAAAGGGCACCGCCGTAATCAGGCGGTCCGGGATCCGACACCGGTGAGGGCGGTTCCTTCACGCTGCGGCTGCAAGCCAATAACAGGACGGCACAGAGCAGGCCGATGATGACAGCTGCCAGCAAATAGCCGGTCGCTTCCGGCATTGACTCTGCCCGGGCCGACTGGACGATCAGCGGTGTCAGGACGGCGGTCAGAATGCCGCCTGTGGCCGCGCCCGCGACCCGGAATCCGGAAAGTGCATTGCGGTCTCGCGCCCGGGTGGAGAGCCGGACCGGAAGCGTGTTGTAGGGCATGCTGGCAATGGTGTAGGCGGTCCGGAAGGCGAGGTGGGCGAACAGCGCCCAGGCGGCCAGCCAGGCGCCCTGCAGCGGGGGCACCAGAAAGATCATCATATAGCCGATCCCGACCGGAAGGGCCGCCCAGGCGATGATCGGCGTGTAGCGGCCGCGACGCGCCGCGCGGCGCTCGGCCCAGGCTGCGACAAGCGGATCGGAGACCGCATCCCAGATCATGGCGGCGAGGTAGATGATCCCGGCCAGTCCGGGCGCGATCCCCAGCACATCGGTGTAGAAGTAGAGCAGGAAAAGCGCGCTTCCGTGCCAGACGAGCAGGAAGCCGAGATCTCCCAGCCCGTAGGCGGCCTTGCTGGCCAGCCCGAGCCGTCGTTCCACACCTTCAGTCATCGCGATACCCCTCAGCCGTCCCGAGCAGGTTAGGCCAGAATCACCCTTTTGGGCGATTGTTTGTGCTGTTCCCGACCGCCTTAATCCACCGCAATCCGGATTGCGTCTTCACGTTGCAGCCGGCCATCGATTTCTTGCGGGGAAGATCATGTTCAAGTTTGTAAAAAAAGCAGAGTTTCAGGCCACTTACCCTCGAAGAAAACTGGCCGGTTCGGCGCTGCTCCGCAAATGGCGAACCACCTGCATTTCAGGTGTGATCGTGGTCGGCGCTCTGGCCGCGCCGGAGGCAATGGCGCAAGCCGACACCGCCGCGCCGCGCGTGACCTCCATCGTGCGCCACGATCCGACCGATGAAACCACCAATGCCGATACGCTGACCTGGCGGGTGACGTTCAATGAGGACGTGACGGCGCCGTCCTCTTTGGCCAACCGCAATAATTCCCGCGACGCGTTTGATACCGTTCTGGGAAATAATTACGATCTGGAATTCATCGAGATCGCCGGATCGACCTATCTATTCAATGCGGCACTGGGCGATGACGGAATATCGACTCTCGGTGTCGATGCTGCCGGGAATGTCACGGTTCTGGGATCGGTCGTGGATGATGCCACGCTGTTTCTCGACGGGGCGCACAGGGTGGAGACCGCCGTGGTGGCGGGCACACCTTACCTGTTCGCCGGATCCTATTATGAAAACGGGATCAGCGTGTTCTCAATCGACAATGCCGGTGCTCTGACCAATGTCGACAATGTTGGTGATAGCTTGGCAATGCATCTCACTGTCGTGTCCGGTTTGCATGCTGTGGAGGTGAACGGCACGACCTATCTCTACGCCGCAGGCGAGACCGATGACGGGATCAGTGTCTTCTCCGTGGCGGCCAATGGCCAGCTGACCAATATCCAGAATATCTCCGATGACGTCACGCTCGAACTCAACGGACCGGGAGGCATCATCAGCGCCGTCATCGGCGGGACGACTTACCTGTTCGTCTCTGGGCGCAATGATGATGGCATCAGCGTGTTCTCGATCGGCAATGACGGCCTGCTGACCAATGTCGCCAACCAAGACGATAGCGCCAACAATCTGAACGGCGCGGAAGGTCTGGCCACCGCCGTGATCAATGGCACGACCTATCTGTTCGTGGCGTCGGGTGTATCCGATGCGATCAGCGCCTATTCGGTCGCCAATGATGGCAGTCTGGCGCTGGCGCATTCTATTGCTGACACAGCAGAGCTCCTGCTGGACCAGGCCACCAAGGTTTCTGCTATCGCGCTGGATGGTACGACCTATGTGGTTGTGGCGGCCCGCCGCGACAATGCGGTCAGCGCCTTCTCGGTCGCCAATGATGGCACGATGACGCCGGTCACTTCGGTGGCTCAATCGGCGAATGCGGCCTTCGAGCTGACAGGGCTTGCGGCTCTTGCGGCGCAGGACATCGGTGGCAATGTCATCGTCGCCACAGGCGATACAAACGGGATCAGCGCCTTCGAATTACTGACGCCGGGAATCGGCGCTGCCGATTTTTCAATCAATGACCCGTCCGCCTCCGTGGCCGTCAACGCTGTATCCGATTCGGTCTATGATGTGACGGCATCCGGTGCTTCGATCGAGACCGGAAATGCCGTGCGGACACTCTCCTTCGCCGATGATCAGTCGATCCAGGATATCGCCGGCAATGCTCTGGTGAATACCGAACCGACTGGTACGAACCAGAACGAGTTCGAGCTCGATAATTCGCCGCCCATCGTCACGGATATCTTTGCCAACAACAATGCCACGATCGGCAACACGCTGGTGACCTGGTTCATCTCGATCAATGAGGATCCGGACAATTTCACCATCGACGATTTCACCCTGGTGACATCGGCTGGCGTGACGGCGAGCAATCTCCAGATTGCGCAGGACGGCGGCAC
>CBDUFA010000119.1:0-5225 GCA_965366295.1 uncultured Hyphobacterium sp. | reverse complement strand
TTGCCGACCGGTGCCGTCCGCACGGTCTCGCTCGATCCGCCGGATGTCCGCCGAGAGCCGTCGCGTCCGCCGGCAACGCGTCCGAGCACCGGCAGCAGCAATACGTCCGTGACCGTGGTGGAAGCCGATCCGCCGCCCCCGCCGCGGCGGGAGACGCCGCGCGAAACCCCGGCGAGCACCGGTCCGGTGACATTCCAGTGGCCGATAAGCGGCACTGTGATTTCCACCTTCGGGCCCAAGCCGGACGGGCAACGCAATGACGGCATCAATATCGCCGCCGAGGAAGGCGCCAGCGTGCGCGCCTCCGCAGCCGGCACGGTGGTTTATGCCGGTGGTGAACTGGCCGGGTATGGCGAGCTGGTCCTGATCCGCCATGATGGCGGCTGGGTGACCGCCTATGCGCACAATTCCCGGCTGCTGGTGGCGGAAGGTGACCGCGTGACGCAGGGCCAGCTGATTGCGGAGGCCGGTTCGACCGGATCGGTCGACTCCCCGCAAGTGCATTTCGAGATCCGCCAGGGGGTCACACCGGTCGATCCTGCAGGTCATCTGCCAGAAAGCTAGCCGCCAACCCTTGTTGCAAGCCGCGCGCGTCCCGATATATTCCCGCGACCTTTAAAACCTTTCGGCTCGCCACAGGGGCATTTCCATGTTTGACGCTATCCAGACCGCTTCCGCCAGTGCGCCCGGAGGCGCCATGGGCGCACTTATCCAGTTTGCGCCGCTTCTGCTGGTGTTCGTTGTCTTCTATTTCCTGCTGATTCGCCCGCAACAAAAGCGGATGAAAGAGCACCGGGAGATGGTGGCGGCACTGTCGAAGGGCGATGAAGTCGTGACCTCCGGCGGCATTCTCGGCAAAGTGACCAAGGTCGACGACGCGGAAGCCCAGGTCGAGATCGCGACCGGCGTGAAGGTCCGCGTGCTCAAGTCGACCATTTCCGAAGTGCGGTCCCGGACCCAGCCGAAGGCGGCCAACGACACCAAGAAGGACTCCAAGTCCGACAAATCCACGGTCTCGGAGTAAGAGCGAATGCTCTATTTCGCCAACTGGAAAATCGCGCTGATCCTGGCGGTCGCATTGCTGGGTATCTGGTTTGCGGCGCCGAATTTCTCGGGCGTCCCCGGTCAGACGGTCAATCTCGGCCTCGACCTCCAGGGTGGTTCCCACCTCGTCTTCGAGGTTGACCTGCCCGGTGTGCAGCAGGAGCGCCTCGATGGCATGTCGCAGGAGGCCAATGTCCTTTTGCGGCAGCAGCCTGCCATTCCCACTGCGGCCAATGGTGTGGTCGACGACGAGGTCGTGATCCGCGTGGCGCGAGCCGAGGACATGGATGATGCCTATGCCCGGCTGCAGGAATTGTCGCGTCCGGTTGGCGATGGCGGGATGAGCCTGACCGGCGGGCTTGCCGCCCGCAGCGCCTCCTTCACGCGTGACGATGAAGAGCGGACCATCCGCATCCAGTTGACCGAAGCCGCATTGATCGACATCCGCGACCGGACGATTGCGCAATCAATCGAGGTAATCCGCCGCCGGATCGACGAAACCGGCACGACAGAGCCGACCATTGCCCGCCAGGGCGATGAGCGGATCCTGGTGCAGGTGCCCGGCGAGAGCGATCCGCAACGGATTATCGAGATCGTCGGCACCACCGCCCGCATGACCTTCCACCTGGTCCGCACCGACGTTCAGGTCGGGGCGAATGGCGAAGGCCGGACCCCGCCGGGCGTGCGGATCATTCCGCAGGACAATCCGAGCGAGCCCTATATCGCCATCGAGCGCCGGGCGATGGTCTCGGGCGAGAACCTGACCTATGCCGGTTCGACCTTCCAGGACGGCCAGCCGGTCGTGGACTTCCGCTTCGATACCACCGGCGCCGCCGCGTTCGGCCGCGTGACCTCGCAGAATGTCGGCCGCCGTTTCGCGGTCGTGCTCGACGATGTGGCGATTTCCTCGCCGGTCATCCTCGGGCCGATCCTCGGCGGTTCGGGTATCATCCAGGGCAATTTCACCTTTGAAAGCGCCTATGATCTCGCCGTTCTCCTGCAGGCGGGCGCGCTGCCGGCAGAACTGACCGTCGTTGAACAGCGAACGGTGGGCCCGGGCCTTGGCCAGGACTCGATCAACAAGGGGACGATCGCGGTGGTGATCGGCTTCCTCGCGGTGATCGTGTTCATGCTGGCAGCCTATTCGCTGTTCGGCGTGTTCTCGAACCTTGCCCTGATGCTGAACGTCACGCTGATCCTCGGCGCTCTGTCGGGCCTGCAGGCCACGCTGACCCTGCCGGGCATTGCGGGTATCATCCTCACCATCGGCATGGCCGTGGATGCGAATGTGCTGATCTATGAGCGGATCCGCGAAGAATCACGCAATGGCCGCACGCCGGCCAATGCGATCGAGCGCGGTTATTCCGAAGCCCTCTCGGCCATTCTCGACGCCAATATCACGACGCTGATCGCTGCCGGGGTGCTCTACATGCTGGGCGCCGGACCGGTGCGCGGGTTTGCCGTGACACTCGGCATCGGCATCCTGACCTCGGTCTTTACCGCTTTCGTCTTCTCCCGCCTGCTGATCGCGATGTGGGTGAAGGGGCTGAAGCCCAAGAAACTCCCGATATAGGAGACGGCCCATGTCCCTTGCACTGATCAATTATTTCCCGGACACGACCAGCGTTCCATTTATCCGGGTGCGGTTTGCCGCCTTCGCGCTTTCGGCTGTCATGCTGATGGCCTCCATCGGGGCATTCTTCTCGATGGGGCTGAATTTCGGCATCGACTTCACCGGCGGTGTGACGCTGGAAGTCCAGACCGAGGACGAGATCGACGCCGCGCGTGTCGACGAGATGCGGACGCTTCTCAACGGGCTCGGGCTCGGCGCCATCGAGATCCAGGGGCTGAACGAGCTGACCGAAGGCTCGGCCTGTTATGGCAATCACTGCGCCCTGATCCGGGTGCAGCCGCAGGAGGGCGAGGGGCTCGAGGCTGAAGTGGCCCAGAACGAAGCCAACCGGGCCGTGCAGGACACGCTGAGCGCGCAATATCCGACGATTGAATACCGCTCGGTCCAGGTGCTGGGCCCGAAAGTGTCCGGCGAGCTGGTGCAGGCCGGTGTGCTTTCCATCGTCGTCGCCCTGTTCCTGATGCTGATCTACATCTGGTTCCGTTTCGAATGGCAGTATTCGGTCGGTGCCGTCCTGGCGCTGGTCCATGACGTGATCATCACGATTGGCATGTTCTCGGTGACCCAGCTGGAGTTCAACCTGTCGACCATTGCCGCCATCCTGACGATTGTCGGTTACTCGATGAACGACACGGTGGTGGTCTATGACCGGATCCGCGAAGAGCTTCGGAAGTTCAAGAAGGAACCGCTCGCCAGCGTGCTGAACATGGCGATCAACAAGACGCTGTCACGGACCATCCTGACCTCGTTCACGACGCTCGTGGCGCTGTTCTCGCTCTGGCTGCTCGGCGGTGCCGCGCTACAGGGATTTGCCTTCGCCATGATCTTCGGCATCGTGATCGGGACCTATTCCTCGATCTTCATCGCCGCGCCGTTGTTGCTGGTGACGAAGGTCAAGCGGGACGCGGTCGCCGAAGCCTGATTTTGCTTTTGCCGCAAGGCTGATACGCTCTCCCCGATTTCGAATCGGGGAGGGTTCAAACATGGCCGCAATTCTCGGCAATCTTCGCACTACCATTCACATCTCGCTGGCGCTGGCGATCATCTTCTTCGGCGCCTATGCGTTCGCCTATGACAGTATCGGTTTCAGCTATGGCTTCTGGACCGCCGTGGCGCGCTGGACCCATGTGGTCTCCGGCGTCATGTGGATCGGCCTGCTCTGGTATTTCAACTTCGTGCAGATCCCGACCATGCCGCAAATCCCTGACGAGCAGAAACCGGCGATCGGCAAGCATATCGCGCCGAAAGCGCTGTTCTGGTTCCGCTGGGGAGCTGCCGCGACCGTGCTGACCGGGCTGATCGTGCTGGGCCTGCGCCATGCCACGGGCGCTTACGGATTTGTCGATGTGCTCGGTCTCGGCATCTTCTCGGAAACCTACTCGCCGCAATATTCCTTTCTGGGGATCGGCATCTGGATGGCCCTGATCATGGCGTTCAATGTCTGGTTCATCATCTGGCCCAAGCAGAAAATTGCGCTGGGACTGGTCGAGGCCGACGCCGATGCCAAGCCGGCGGCGGCGAAAACCGCCATGCTGTTTTCGCGGACCAACACGCTGTTGTCCCTGCCCATGCTGGTGGCGATGGCCGGTGCTCAGACCCTGTTCGGCTGAACACGGCGACACGCCCAACAAAAAAGGCCCGCCATCTGGCGGGCCTTTTCATGTCCGGATTTGTGCCGGCTACTGGCCTGAATCGGCCAGGTTCTTCGCGGCAAACTCCCAGTTCACCAGCTTGTCGAGGAAGGTGGAGATGTAGTCCGGGCGCCGGTTCTGGAAATCCAGGTAATAGGCGTGTTCCCAGACATCCATGGTGAGCAGCGGCACGACGCCCTCTTCCGTCAGCGGGGTCTCGGCGTTCAGCGTCTTGCGGACCTCCAGCTTGCCATCCTTCACGACCAGCCAGGCCCAGCCCGAGCCGAACTGGGTGGCACCGGCATCGGCGAAAGCCTTCCGGAAGCCGTCCAGCGAGCCGAAGTCGCGATTGATGCGGTCGGCGAGGTCGCCGGTCGGTGCACCACCACCGGAGGGCGTCATCGAATTCCAGTAGAAGGTATGGTTCCAGGTCTGGGCAGCATTGTTGAACAGGCCCTGGTCGCCGTCGCGGGCGGCCTTGCGGACGAGGTCTTCCAGCGACAGGCTCTCGGCGTCGCTGCCCTCGATGGCCGCATTCATCTTGGACACGTAGGCGGCGTGGTGCTTGCCATGGTGGAAACCGAGCGTTTCGGCCGAAATATGCGGCTCGAGGGCATTCTGTTCGTAGGGAAGGTCGGGGAGGGAATGAGCCATAGCGGTTTCCTTTCTGATGTCGGGCCAAGACTTCCGGTCCTGACCGCACTAAGTCTTGGCCCTTCATATGGTCAATCGGGCCCGGGTTTCCACCGGCAGGTGATGAATTCGCCATGACAGATGCAGCAGACATTCCGGCAACGCTTTCCGACCGGCGCCTGGCGGCGCGGCTCGCCCCGGCGCCTGTGCGGTTGCAGCTCGACGCGCTCCTCGCCTGGATGGAAGAGATTGAGGATATTCCGGCCAAGGCGAAGGAACCGGCA
>CBDUFA010000118.1:0-5229 GCA_965366295.1 uncultured Hyphobacterium sp. | reverse complement strand
CCGTCGCAAAACGCGAACACCGAGGCTTCCTCGCCCTTCAGGAACTCCTCGATCACGAGCGTCTTGCCGGCGTCGCCGAACTTCCCGGACATCATCTCGTCGATCTCGGATTCGGCCGCTTCCCGCGTTTCCGGAATCACCACGCCCTTGCCAGCAGCCAGACCGTCCGCCTTCAGCACATAAGGCGGTGACAGCTCATCGAGGAAAGCCTTGGCGTCAGCCGGATCGGTAAACTTGCCATAGCGCGCTGTGGGGATGTTGGCCCGGTCGCAGAGTGCCTTTGTGAAAGCCTTCGAGGCTTCGACTTGCGCGGCGGCCGAGCTTGGACCGAAGACCGGGATTCCGATGGCGCGAAGCCGGTCGGAAAGGCCCGCAACGAGCGGTGCTTCAGGTCCGACCACGACAAGATCGATCGCCTGTTCAATGGCGAAATCGACCAGGGCCGGGACATCTTCAGCGCCGATGTCCACACATTCCGCGACGTCCGCAATGCCGGCATTTCCGGGGGCGCAGTAGAGTTTCCCGACCAGAGGACTCTGCTTGATCTTCCAGCACAGCGCATGTTCGCGCCCGCCCCCGCCAACGACCAGAATCTTCATCGGCCACCTCCTTACCAGTCACGGCTAGCGGAACAAATGCGTGTTGGCGAGTCTCGCGGGGCATTGCGGCTGCACTTGCGAGCGCTTACCAACAGGGAATGGCCGATATCGACTCGAACACGCCCGAATTCTCCGTTTCCGAATTGTCCAATTCGCTCAAGCGGACCGTTGAGGATGCGTTCGGACATGTACGGGTGCGCGGCGAACTGGGGCGCGTGACCGTTCCACGATCCGGACATGTCTATCTCGACCTCAAGGACGAGAAAGCGGTGATTTCGGGCGTGATGTGGAAAGGCATGGCGTCGCGGCTGAATTTTCGTCCCGAAGAGGGGCTGGAAGTGGTCTGCGAGGGCCGGCTGACGACCTATCCCGGTCAATCGAAATACCAGATCATCATCGAGCGCATGGAACCGGCGGGGGCCGGCGCCTTGATGGCGCTGCTGGAAGAGCGCAAGAAAAAACTGGCGGGCGAAGGCCTGTTCGAGACCTCGCGCAAGCGGCCGATTCCCTTTCTACCAAGGGTGATCGGCGTGGTGACCTCGCCGACGGGCGCCGTGATCCGCGATATCCTGCACCGCCTGGCCGACCGGTTTCCGCGTCATGTTCTCCTCTGGCCGGTCCTGGTGCAGGGCGAGGGGGCTGCCGCACAGATCACGGCGGCGATCGAAGGGTTTAACCGGATTGACGGGTCGCGCGGCATTCCCCGCCCGGATGTTCTGATCGTGGCGCGCGGTGGCGGTTCGGTTGAGGACCTCTGGTGCTTCAACGAAGAAAACGTTGTCCGGGCCGCGGCCGCGTCGGCGATCCCCCTGATCTCCGCGGTCGGGCACGAAACCGACACGACACTGATCGATTATGCCTCCGACCGGCGCGCGCCCACGCCAACCGGAGCTGCCGAGATTGCCGTTCCGGTCCGGTCGGAGCTGATGCAGGACGTGCGCGCCTGGGGTGATCGCCTGACACGTGGCCTGACGCGGCTGACCGAGAGCCGGAAGGCGGAATTCAGGGCGGCCGCCCGCGCTTTTCCGACGCCGGCGGCGCTTTTGGGACAGAAGCAGCAGAGGCTCGACCTGGCCGCTGCGCAGATCCGGCCCCAGGCCTTGCGGCGGGATATCTGGAACAAGTCGGAAAAGCTGGCCGGATTGTCATCGCGGCTGGCCTACCAGCTGCGTCAGCAATCGCGTATTGGACGCGACCGGCTCGAATCCGTTGGCGCACGTCTGCGGCGTGCTTCACCGGTCCGCCTGGCCCGCCAGCAACGCGAACGCGCGGATATCGCCTTTTCGCGGCTGATCAGAAGCGGCGTCCGCGCACTGGAGCGTAAACAGCGTGACCTCGGGGCTGTGGCGGGCCGCCATGCCCTGCTGGGACACCATTCCATCCTGAAGCGCGGATTTGCCCTTGTGCGCGATGACCAGGGCAAGCTGGTGCGGGCTGTGGCGGCACTTTCGCCCGGGCAAAATGTGTCGATCGAGCTGGCCGATGGACGGCGTGGTGCGGTGATCGACGGAGAGGCGCCGCCGGCACGGAAACCACGCAAGACCGTACCGCCTGCGGCTGAAAAACAGGGCCGGCTATTCTAGGCTAAAAAAGCCCGTGCTAGGATGATGAAATGATGCGTTCTCCTTTTGGCAAAGAGTTTTCCGGAGAAGCCATGCTCGAGTATGGCGACTCCGATTTCATGATCCTGAAGCCGGGATCCTATGTGAAATGCGCGGTGACCGGCGAGCAGATCCCGTTGCAGGATTTGCGGTACTGGAGCGTCGAGCTGCAGGAAGCCTATCGCGACGGTTATGTTTCCGCCGAACGCTGGAAAGCCCACCATGAGGAGCCAGGTCGATGATAGCGCTTTTCGCCATTGCCCTGCTGCAGACGCAGGATCCGATCGCCGATGTGCTGACGGCCGATTCCGAGTTTCCGATGGCAAGCGAGGCTGGGCAGGAGATTGTCGCGGCGCTCGACTGCATTGGCAGCTATGTCGAGGGCGCCGCGATTATTTGCCGAACGGAGCCGGGCACGCTTGTGGCACTGGGTGACCAGTCGGCCGTCGCCGACGAGGAGGGTTGGCTAATCCTCGGCCTGAACCGCGATTCCGACGATGAAATGACGCTGACCGCGACCTTCCCGTCGGGACAGGAAATCCGCCAGATTCATCCCATCGAGCAGCGCGAATACGATATTCAGCGGGTCGACGGCGTTCCGCCGCGGACCGTCAATCCACCGGAAGAAGCATGGGAGATGATCCGCGAGCAATCGCGCCGGAAAGCCGCCGCCTATACCAGCCGCTGGGAGGGTGCCGGGTTTGCCGAAGGTTTCATCCAGCCGGCAGAGGGCGTGATCTCCGGAGTCTACGGGTCACAGCGGGTCTACAATGGTGAACCCCGCCGGCCGCATTACGGGCTGGATTTCGCGAATGTTGCCGGAACCCCGGTCTATGCGCCTGCATCCGGTATTGTCACGCTGGCCGATGACGACATGTATTATGAAGGCGGGCTGATCTTCATCGATCATGGCCAGGGCTTTACCAGCGCCTTCCTTCATCTCGGAGCGGTCCATGTCGAGGTCGGCGATGTCGTGGCTCAAGGCGATCTGATCGGTGAGGTCGGGTCCGGTGGCCGCGCGACCGGCGCGCACCTCGACTGGCGCATCAAGTGGCGCAATCGCTATATCGACCCGGCACTCGTGCTGGAACTCGATCCGGCATCCTTGCGGTAAATGGCCTTGTCCCAGCGGCGATGCACCCAGAACCATTGTTCCGGGGCTTCCAGGATGCGCTGTTCGACCCATTGATTGATCCGGGTGACCGTTTCAAGCAGCGCCGCGCTCTTGTCGTCCAGGGTCGAGTGGGGAATGGGCTCGTAGAATGTGACGCGGAACCGCGTCGTACCGAGGCGACGAACGCCGATAGGCACGATGGGCGCACCGAACCTCATCGCCATCTTGGCCGGTCCTGACGCCGTCATGGCCTCATGCCCGAAGAAGGGCGCGGCAATGCCGTCATTCATCTTCTGATCGTTCATCAGGGCGACCGACATCCCGTCGCGCAGGTTGGCAAGCAATTGCTTGGCTCCCACTCCGCCCTTCGCAGTCAAAAGCTTGATGCCATAGGCGTGACGTGTATCGAGGATTCGCTTGTCGACGAGCGGATTGTTGGCGTGCCGGTAGGTGATGTTGCAATTGAGATCCAGCTTTGCGATGGCCGCGCCCATGATCTCCCAGTTCGCAAAATGCCCGGCGACCAGGATATAGGGCTGCCCTTGCCGCTCCAGATCAAGGACAATGTCCTCGCCGGCAATCTCGGCGCGTTCGTCATAAACTTCGGGCCGGTAATGCTTCATGTTCGGGTTTTCGCCAACAAGGCGGCCGAAATTGTCCCACATCCGGTCGAGCAGGCGGTTGATTTCCGGCTCGGACGCGCTCGGAAAACAGCGCCGCATGTTGATGCGCGCCACGTTGTGCACCGAGGTCAGCGGTCCGATCCGGCGAAGGGCCGCGCTGCCAAACGCGGACGCGCGCTCCAACCCCATGGACTGGAAACTCGCCTGGAACATGTCCCAGGCAAGAGCTTCCGCCCGCCAACCGATCCTCTGGAGAAGTCCCGCGCTCATATCAGCGGTTTAGCGCCGCGATGCGGCGGCGTCCAATGCCTGATCAAGCAGCGCCTGAACGCGGGCCGGCTCCGAAAAGCGGGCGCGGACAGGCCAGGCGGTAATCCCGTCACGCTCGGCCGCGGGGATCCGCACCAAATCCTTCTCGGTCGTGATCAGCCGGGCTTCGTGTTGTTCGGCCAGTTGGCGAAGCTGACGCAGATCGGCGCGGGAATAATCATGATGATCGGGATAGGCTTTCGTGCCCGTTAGTGTGGCACCGTGCGCGGCGATGGCGCGGAAGAATTTTTCCGGGCGGCCGATCCCGGCAAAGGCGAAAAGCTTTTCTTTGGGCGGACCGTCTTGCGGTTCGAGCCAGGCGGTCAGAACGGGTAGCTCGACTTCATCCAGTCCCAATGCTGCATAGTCCGGCTGATATCCCGCTTCGGGCAACATCAATATGACCGCGTCCGCGCGGGACAGCCCGGTGGTGACGGGTTCGCGCAACGGACCTGCGGGAAAGACGCGGCGATTGCCCCATCCGGCCTCGGCGTCGATCACGACAATGGACAAATCCTTTTGAAGTTGCGGGTTCTGGTGACCGTCATCCATCACGATGGCGGCAGCCTCATGCAGGATGGCGGCATCGGCCCCGGCGACCCGGTCGCGGCTGACCCAGACCGGTCCGGCCTGCGCCAGCAGCAGCGGTTCGTCGCCAACATCCTTTGCCGTGTGCCGGAACAGGTCGACGCAGACAGGCCCCTTCACCGACCCGCCATAACCCCGGGTCAGTCCCTGCGCGTTCACGTGTCTTGTCCGGAGCATTTCCATGAGCGCCATTGTTACCGGCGTCTTGCCGGTCCCGCCCATGGTGAGATTGCCGACACAAACCACAGCGGCCGCGACTTTCTCCGGCGACGTTATCCGGATGCGTGCCGCGACTTGCGAAGCGTATATCGGGCCAAGCGGCCGGGTCAGCACCGCCAACAGACGGTCCAGCAATGCGGCCGGTTCATGGTACCAGAAGTGTGGTGGCTTCATGG
>CBDUFA010000117.1:0-5243 GCA_965366295.1 uncultured Hyphobacterium sp. | reverse complement strand
AGGCTGGCGTCCGTTTGAAGACACCGAATTCGGCAGACAGACCGAAATGGATTTTGGGGAAGATTGACATGGATCGCCGGACTTTTCTGAGCGGCGCGAGCATTGCCGCCGCCACTGTTGCCACAGCCTGCAGCCAGGGACAGGAAGGAGAGGTCGCCGCCCCCAATGTCCAGACCCGGCGCACGCGCCGCTTGCGCATGGTGACCACCTGGCCAGCCAATTTCCCGGGCCTCGGCACGGCGGCCGATCGCGTTGCCGAATTCTGCAACACGATGTCCAACGGATCGCTGGAAGTCGAGGTGTTTGCCGCTGGCGAGATCGTCGGTGCCTTCGAGGCCTTCGATGCGGTCGCGACCGGCACAGCCGACATGTATCACGCGGCCGAGTATTACTGGCAGGGCAAATCCCCGGCGTTCAACTTCTTCACCGCCGTTCCCTTCGGCATGACCGCGACCGAGATCATGGCCTGGGTCGATTTCGGCGGCGGGCAGGAGCTCTGGGAAGAGCTGGGCCGGGAATTCGGCGTTGTTGCATTCCAGGCCGGCAATTCCGGTCACCAGATGGGCGGCTGGTTCAAGCGTGAGATCAACACGCTGGAAGATTTCCGCGGCCTGCGGATGCGGATCCCCGGCCTCGGCGGCAATATTCTCCGCGAGCTGGGTGGAGCGGCCGTCGCCCTGTCGGGCGGCGAGATCTATCCGGCCCTGCAGAACGGCACGATCGATGCCACCGAATGGGTCGGTCCCTGGAATGACCTGGCCTTCGGCTTCTATCGTGAAGCGCCCTATTATTACGGCCCCGGCTTCCACGAGCCGGGTTCGGCCCTCGGCCTCGGCATCAATGCCGGGGTCTGGGACGGCCTCGACGCCGATCACCAGGCCATCATCCGGGCCGCCTGCCGCGCCTGTAACAACATGGCGCTCGGCGAATACACGCACCAGAATGCCATCGCCCTGAATGCGCTGTTGAACGATCATGGCGTCCAGCTCCGGTCCTTCTCGGACGAAGCCTGGGACCGCATCGGAGAAATCGCCGAGCAGGTCGTGGCCGATGTGGCCAATGCCGATCCGCTCAGCCGGCGGGTCTATGATAGCTATATCGCCGCCCGCCAGCGTGGCCGTGAATGGGGCCGTATTTCCGAATATCCCTATTTCGCGCAGCGCGAGCGCGTGCTTGGCGGTTAAGCCATGCGCGGGGGAGATTGGCTTATCCTGATCATTGTGGCGCTCAGCATTTTGCTGACCGTGCTCGACGGGCTCGTGGGCGGGACAATCTCGACCTGGATCGAGAATGATCTCTATGCCCTGCTTGTCCCCGTGGGAACCGCCCTCGGCTGGGTCGGGCTGATCCTCATGCCCCTGCTCGCCCTGCCTCTGATCGGCGGCATTCTGGGCCGTCTGGCAGGCCTTCCCTCGCCACTCGAAGCCGGTTTCCGCGCCGGCATATCCGCTGCAGATTCCATCAGTACGGTTGTCGGCGATGCCGCACGCTGGCTGGCGCTCGGGCTGGTCATCGTTACCGCGACGGTCGTGATCCAGCGCTATGTCTTCGGCTTTGCCTCGACCAAGCTGCAGGAAAGCGTGATCTACATGCACGCCCTGCTATTCCTTCTGTCATCCGGCGCGACCCTATTGGCGGACGGTCATGTCCGCGTCGACATCGTCTATGCCAAGCTCTCCGAACGCGGAAAGGCCTGGACCGACCTGATCGGCACCTACCTCGCCCTGCTGCCAATGGCGCTGCTGATCCTCTGGGTGTCCAGCCCCTATATCAACGCGACATGGCGCATCCTCGAACGGTCGCGCGAGAGTGACGGCCTGCCGCTCGTATTCCTGCTCAAGACCGCCATCCCGGTATTTGCCCTGTTGATGATCATCCAGGGCATGGCATCCGCCATGCGCGCGGCGCTGACGCTCTCCGGTAAGACCGCGCCCGGCCACGCGGCCGCGATCGACAAGGAGCTCTAGATGGACCTCCTGATCGAACTCCTGCCCTTCCTGATGTTTGCCGTGGCCTTCATCGCCCTGTTGCGGGGCTATCCGGTCGCCTTCACCCTCGCTGGCATCGCGCTCCTTTTCGCGGGCATCGGACTCGCTCTCGACGTTTTCGACCCGATCCATTTGCGGGCGTTTCCGCAGCGTATCTACGGCAACATGATGGAGATGGACCGGTCCATTCTCGTCGCCGTGCCCCTCTTCGTTTTCATGGGCGTCATGCTCGAAAAATCGAAGGTGGCCGAGGAATTGCTCGAAGCTATGGGTGCGCTATTCGGCTCTCTCCGTGGCGGTCTCGGCATTTCCGTGATCGTCGTGGGCGCGCTGCTGGCCGCTTCGACGGGCATTGTCGGTGCAACGGTTGTGACCATGGGATTGTTGTCGCTGCCCACCATGCTCAAGCGCGGCTATGATCCGGGCCTGGCGTCAGGGTCCATTGCCGCCGCCGGCACTCTCGGCCAGATCATCCCGCCATCGATCGTGCTCGTCCTGCTGGGCGACCAGATCTCCAACGCCTACCAGGAAGCCCAACGCGCCCAGGGCATCTTTTCACCGGATATCGTGTCCGTCGGCGATCTGTTCGCCGGCGCGCTGATCCCAGGCCTGCTGCTCGTCGCCGTCTATATCGGCTACCAGGTGTTCGTCGCCGTGACCCAGCCGGCGAAAGCCCCGGCCGCTCCGGCCGCCGACGGGATTACCCTGTCGAAAATCTTCCATGCGCTGGTGCCACCCCTCGGATTGATCATCGCGGTGCTCGGTTCGATCCTGACCGGGCTCGCGACACCGACCGAAGCCGCCGGTGTGGGCGCGGTCGGCGCAACCTTCCTTGCCGCGTTCCGTAATGCGGGCGCGGACACGAACCCCCGCCCTGGACAATTGCTGTCTGGCCTCGGTGCGCTCGCGCTCATCGTATTGATTGCCATGACGCTGTTCGTCGACCTCCGGGTTGGACGGGACAATGTCTCGACCGGCGATGAAGCCGCCATGATGCTGGCTTTCGGTCTGGTCGCCCTGACCGCCATCGGCGCGCTGGTCGCGCTGTGGCGCCTCAAGAAGACCGGCGTTCTCGACGACGTCATGCGCTCGACCGCGCAGATTTCCTCGATGGTCTTCGTGATCTTGATAGGCGCGGCCTTTTTCTCGCTGATTTTCCGGGAACTGGGCGGAGACGCGACCGTGCAGGCCGCGCTCGAAGCTGTGCCCGGCGGCAAATGGGGCGCTCTGGCCATCGTCATGCTGGTCATGTTCCTCTTGGGGTTTTTCCTCGACTTCATCGAGATCACCTTCGTGGTGGTGCCGATCGTTGCGCCCATTTTGCTGATGATGGGAATCGATCCCGTCTGGCTCGGCGTGCTGATGGCGCTCAACCTTCAAACCAGCTTCCTGACGCCCCCCTTCGGATTCGCGCTCTTCTATCTGCGCGGCGTTGCGCCACCCGAAGTATCGACCGGGGCCATCTATCGCGGCGCCCTGCCCTTTGTCGGCATCCAGATTGTGGTGATCGTGCTCGTCGCACTCCTGCCCTGGCTGGCAACCGGCCTGCCGGACCTGCTCTATGACTAGTTTTGCGGTCGCGCCGCGGATCGAGACCGAGCGGCTGATCCTGCGGCCGCACCGGGCCCGGGATTTTGAAACCCTCTACGAGATGTGGACCGATCCCGGCCTTTACCGCCATATCGGCGGCAAGCCCTCGACGCCCTATGAATGCTGGCGCCGCTTGCTGGTGTTTGGCGGCCTGTGGCCGATTCTCGGCTATGGCTACTGGGCGGTCGAAGAGAAGGCCAGCGGGCTTCATATCGGCGATGCCGGCTTCGCGGATTTCCATCGCGATGAACCGGTAGGATTCAGCGGTGATCCCGAGATCGGTTACGGGTTTTCCTCCCGCGTTCATGGCAATGGATATGGCAAGGAGGCCGTGGCCGCTTGCATGGACTGGATGGATACGCATCATCCGGGACGCCGCACGATCTGCATGATCGACCCGGAAAACACCGCCTCGATCCGCATTGCCGAAGGCCTAGGATACCGCAAGTACGGCGAAGGGAAAGTCGGTGAAAAAGCGCTCGTCCTGATGGAGCGTGTCTAGACCGTCGGCACGCTCGTCGAACGCTGCTGGCGCTGACCACCGGCAAACTCGATGAGGGCTTCGATCCGCTTTTCGATCGGCGGGTGGGTGGCAAACATCCCCAAAAAGCCATTGTGCGGATTCTCGATCATCATTTCACGCACGCCATCGGGTGCGTGCTCGATCTCGGCATGACCGGAAATCTTCTCCAGCGCCGAGATCATGGCGTCCGGATTGCGCGTCAGCTCGACGGCGCCCGCATCAGCCATGTATTCGCGTTTGCGCGACAGTGCGAACCGGATGGCGATCGAGAGAAAATAGGCCAGCGCCACGATGGCAATCGCGATGATCATCAACAGGGCCGCATTGCCCCGGCGGCCCGTCGAGCGTCCACCCATGCCGCCCCAGAACAGCGCCCGGAACACGATCTGCGCAACGAAGGAGAAGATGCCGACAAAGATCACCGAGATCACCAGAAGACGGACATCGCGGTGACGGATATGGCTCAGCTCGTGGGCCAGCACCGCCTCGAGCTCCTCGCGGTTGAGACCCTTCATGAGGCCGCGTGTGACCGTCACTGTGTACTGCTTGTCGGTCAGCCCACTGGCATAGGCATTCATGACATCGGTTTCGATCACCTTCAGCTTCGGCATCGTCATGCCGCGCGAAATACAAAGGTTTTCCAAGAGGTTGTAGAGTTCGGGTTCGTCCTGCCGCGAAACGCTGTGCGCGCCGGTCGACATATCGATCATGGCCTGGTGCCCGAACCAGGCGATCAGGAACCAGATCCCGGCAATGATGAGCGACCAGAGCGCCGTTATCGGCAGATTGGCGAAGGCGGCGCCGAAATCCGCACCAAGCCCGCCACTGCCGAACTTTGACGCATCGTAGCCCGATCCGCCGCCATCCATGGCAACGACAATGAGGGACGCGGCAAAAGCCAACAGCATCAGCAGGAATGGAAACCCGGCCAGCAGCAGGACGGATTTCAAATTGTTATTCCAGATATGCGTGCGGAGCCCGACCGCGCCCATCATGACGCAATCACCCTAGAACTTCACCTCGGGGGCATTCTCGACCGAAGCCCGGTCGGCCACCTCGAAGAAGTCCCGTTGCTGGAACCCGAACATGTTGGCGAAAACGACCGCCGGGAACTGCTCGGTAGCGGTGTTGTATTCGCTGAC
>CBDUFA010000116.1:0-5250 GCA_965366295.1 uncultured Hyphobacterium sp. | reverse complement strand
GCGCAATTGCGTTTCCTGAAGTCGAAACTGGTCGATGATCCGGACGCCGAACAATACCGTCCGAAGCTGGAAGAAGTCGCTCCCGGACACTGGGTGGCCGAGCACGATCCGATCGAGACCGTCCTGTCGGGCGACGGGAAATAGCCGCAACCTGACCTATATTTCATTTCATCATTGCATGGCGGACCTCTAGGGTCCGGCGCAATTCCTGTGTCCGGCAAAAGGATTTCTCATGTCATTCAGTCTGCATCATCTGCGGCGGCCGCTGACCGCGCTCGCGAGCGGCCTCATCCTGTCCCTGTCACCCTTGGCGGCTGCATCGGCATTCCAGGGCGAGGGGTTTGCGCATGATCGCAGTGATATCCCGGCTGATGCTTCGGTGCGCTATGGCGAGCTCGATAACGGCATGCGCTATGCGATCATGCCGAATGACACGCCGCCGAATACAGCTTCCATCCGCATGGCATTCAATGCCGGTTCCATGGTGGAAGACGACGACCAGCGCGGGCTTGCCCACTTCATCGAACACATGGCCTTCAATGGCTCCGTGAATGTCGAAGAAGGTGAAATGGTCGCGCTCCTGGAGCGCTATGGCCTGCAATTCGGACCGGACACCAATGCCGGCACCAACCGCCAGTATGTGGTCTATCAGCTCGACATGCCGGAAACCGATGCCGAGACCCTCGACACCGGGCTGTTCCTGATGCGCGAAACCGCCTCGAACTTGACGCTGGACATCGATGCCATTGATCGCGAGCGGGATATCATCCTGTCCGAGGAACGGGTCCGCAATACGCCGATCCGGCGCTGGGGCAATGCGATGACGGAATTCCGTTATCCCGGTTCGCTGGTGGCCCAGCGTGATGCAATCGGCCTGCCGGAAGTGGTGTCGACGGCGCCGCGCGAAGCCTTTACCCGCTATTACGATGCGTACTACACGCCCGAGCGCGCCATGCTGGTTGTTGTCGGCGATATTGACGTCGACGCCATGGAAGCGCGAATTGCCGAGACGTTTGGCGATTGGCAAAACCCGGATGCGGATTTGTCCGAGCCGGTGGCCGGCACTGTTGATCCCGAGCGGGGATTCGACACCGGCTATTTCCACGACGCGGACTTTTTCACGGTGGTGACGATCGACTCGATCCGCCCCGACGCGGTCGAACCCGATACGGTTGCGAGCCGGTTTGACGGGCTCCTGGATTCGATCGGCACGGCGATCCTGACTCGGCGTATTTCGACGATCATCAACACTGGCGAATCCCCGCTGCTGCAGGGCGGCGCCAGCTATTCGACGGAAGAATACGGCTTTGCCGCGCGCGCCAGCCTTCTGGGCGTGACGCCGCCGGAACGCTGGGAGGAAGGCCTGGCCCTGATGGAACAGGAGCTGCGCCGGGCGCTGGAGCATGGATTCACCCCGGCCGAGCTCGAAGAGCAATTGTCCAATGTCCGCACCGGGATCGAAACCGCGGCCGAACAGGCGGATACGCGCAATTCGGCGAACTTGTCCAACGCACTCTGGAGCAGCTGGCGTTTCGAACAGGTCTTCAGCAGCCCGGCCGATGTGCTGGCTCGCTACAATGAACTCGAGGGCGATGTGACGCTCGAGGCCGTCAATGCTGCGTTCCGCGAACAATGGAGCGGCAATGGTCCGCTGGTGTTCCTGGCGACCTCGCAGGAAATCGATGATGCCGAAGACCGCATTGCCGCAGTCTGGAATGAAAGCCGGCAGACGGATGTCGAGGCCATGGAAAATGTCGAACTGGCCGACTGGGCCTATGAGGATTTCGGCACGCCCGGCGACGTCGTTGACCGCGCCGAAATCGATGATCTCGGCCTTACACGCGTGGTTTTTGGCAATGGCGTCCGCGTCACGCTGAAGCCGACCGATTTCGAAAACGATGTCATTCGCCTGAATATCACCTTCGGCCGGGGCGATATTGAACCGCGCAATGAGGCCGTCGTCGATACAGTGGCCAGCAGCGTGTTCGCCTCCGGTGGCCTTGAAGCCCATTCCTTTGACGAGGTCCAGCGCATCCTCGCGGGCCGGAATGTCGGCGGCAGCTTCAATGTCAGTTCCGGGTCATTCAGCTTCTCTGCGGCAACGACACCGGCTGACTTCGAGCTGCAGATGCAATTGTTCACTGCCTATATGACGGCACCGGGATACCGCCCGGAAAGCCTGGCCCAGTACCGGGCTTCCTATGGCGAATTGCGCCGCAATCTGGGCTCCACCCCCGCCGGTGTCCGGACCCGGGACGTGTCGCGCATGCTGCGATCCGGGGACCCGCGCTACGGCTTCCCGACGCGGGACGAGATGGAAGCTGTCGACCTTGACGATGTCCGCGAATTCCTGAGCCCGGCCTTGGCCGAAGCGCCGATCGAGATCACGGTGGTCGGCGACTTCGTCGAAGACGATGTTCTCGATGCGATTGCCGCGACCATGGGCGCGTTGCCGGCGCGGGCCGAAACCTGGCCGGATTATCCGGAGAGCCGGAACATCACATTCCCGGAACCGACCGAGACACCCATCGTGTTGACGCATAATGGGGGTGCCGAACAGGCGCTGGTGAATGTCTATTGGCCGACTACCGATGACAGCGACATTCACCGTTCGCGCGTCCTTCGCCTGCTACGCGCCGTGCTGGACCTGAAGCTGACAGAGCGGCTGCGCGAAGCGGAGGCCTTCACCTATTCGGCGGCATCGACGAATGTCGAAAGCTTCTATCATCCGGACTATGGCTATCTCTATGTCGGGGCCGATATCCGCGCGGAGAATATTGACCGCGTCTACCAGACGATCAGCCTGATCGCCGCCGACATGGTCAATGGCGAGATTACCGACGATGAATTGCTGCGCGCCCGGCGCCCGCTGATCGAGCAGATCCAGAACGCGTTCGAGTCCAACCCGGTCTGGCTCTCCTGGCTGAGCCAGTCCTGGACCTATCCGGAGCGCCTCGACCGGATCCGGACGATTACCGAGGACTATTCCGACATCACGCTCGACGAGATTATCGACGCGGCGCGCACCTATATGCGCGAGGATACCGCCTATCGCATCTCCATCGTGCCGGCCGCCATGGACGCGGCGGCGGAATAGTCACGAAGTTTTGCCTCGCCGCCCGGACTGATTGGTTCTAGTTTGGCTGGCGAGGCAGACTTTGAGGAAAGGCATGTTCCGTTCTGTAATCGTGGCGATTGCCGCCATGGCTTTCGCGTCCGGCGCGGCGAATGCGACCAACCGCATCGTCGTCGCGTCCGTCGAGGTTGATGCCACTCCCGAGCAGATCTGGCCGCTCTGGTCGACATCCGAAGGCCTGACCTTCTTCGCGCCAGCCGCCAATGTCGATCTGCGCCCGGGCGGTGTCTACGAGGTGTATTTCCTGCCCGATGCGCCGGAGGGGCAGCGTGGATCCGAAGGTACAACGGTGCTGGGGTTCCAGGAAAACCGGATGCTGACGGTGACATGGGCGCTGCCGCCCTACATGCCGGACGTCCGGCCGCACCTGACCCCTCTGACCATCGAGATCGTGCCGGTCGATGCAGACACCAGCCGGGTCATCATCACGCAAACTGGCTGGGGCGAGGGCGGTGAATGGGACGAGGCCTATGCCTATTTCCAGCAGAACTGGCCACTGGTGTTGCAGGCGATGGCCGAAGCATTGACCGCGGACGCCGAATAGGCTGGCATTGTCTCAAACTTGTTGATTGACGGAGTCTGTCATGCGTCTTGCCGCTATTTCCAGCCTTGCTGTCCTCACGGCCTGTTCGAGTGCGCCATCCACGCCACCTGTGCCGGCCGACATGTCGGATGCTGCGTCGGTGGTGGCGGCCGCGCGGCAATGTGACCCGGCCGATTACGAAGGTATGGATACGCCGGACATCGGCCAACCGCGGTTCGAGGGGAATCCGAGCCAGGCCGACCGCAATGCGCTTGAAGGCTCGCTGTATCTCGAACGCATGGCACTACAGCCCTGTGTCTACACGCTGCCGTCCGGCCTCCAGTTCCGCATCCTTCGATCGGCTGGCGAAGACGCGCTGACGCCGGAAGGCGGAGAAGTGGTGCGGGTCCATTATGACGGGCAGAGCATTGCCGGGGAGACCTTCGATTCCTCCTATGACCGCGGTGCCCCGGCGGAATTCCCGTCCGGCCGGCTTATTGGCGGCTGGGTCGAAGCGCTGGGCCTGATGCGCACGGGCGAGGAATGGGAGCTCTTCATTCCCCCGGCACTGGGATATGGCGAACGCGGCACGCCCGGCGGACCGATCGGGCCGAACCAGACGCTGTATTTCCGCATGGAGCTGATCTGCCTTCCGTCACGCGAAGATGGACGCTGCGAGGACTAGCGCGACAGGCGCAGATTGGTCAGGTCGCCCGCGATCAATTCAAACGCGTTGCGGAGCGCCTCGTTGGACGGGCTGTCGAAATAGAGGCTCGGGTGCGAGGCGCAGTCACGCATCATGTCCCGCGTGGATTGTGACGAGACCTGGAAGGTGATGGTGTAGATGCGGATGCCCTGGGCGCGTGCATAGGCGCAGGCGGCCGCTGTCCTTGCGTCCAGCGCATTGCCCAATGCCCAGGAGCTGGATGTCACGACGCCCAGCCGGCCTTCCCGGATATAGCCATAGCCGGAATAGTCGGAATAATTCAGATTGCTGCGGCCATTGATGACATTCTCGCCGTCAGTGAGGATGACCATGGCCTTGATATTATCATCGTCATCATAGTCATTGCCTTCCGTGAAAGGCGCTTGCGGCGACAGCACCCGGACGCCCCAGGAGATGCCGATCGGAATGTTGGTGGTGCCGCTGGCGATCATCGCGGAAATCGCATTGTCGATCGTAATGCGGCTGGTGGTCAGTGCCGTGATCGGCCGCGCCGTGCATCCCCAGTTGGACGCCGCGCCCGACGGGTTTACCCCTGCATACTTGTTGGAGTTCATGAGCCGGGCGAGTTGGTCATACCCGCCCATTCCATCGGACATGTAGCTGTTGGAATAGCCCGAGAAATAGCTCGGCTCGTCGGGGGCGAAATACGGCACGAACAGCGTGGCCGGGTCACCGGGATCGGGCTCCTCGTCCTCGACATCGTAGGGGATTTCCCGCGCTTCGACGCAGCCATCCCATTGCTCGTAAAGCATGGAGTCGATGACGTCCCAGCGATTGGCCGGCGGATCGAAATTGTTCGAGTGAACCGGCGATAACCCGTCCGGATCGAGCCACCAGGCACGTTCAAACTGGGTGCCGACATTC
>CBDUFA010000115.1:0-5251 GCA_965366295.1 uncultured Hyphobacterium sp. | reverse complement strand
GTAAATCGCGGTAAAAGCCCTGCAGGCCGCGCAGCGTGGTGACACTGGACGGCAGGATCAGCCCGTTCTCGCCCCAGCCGGCGAGGAAATCGGAATAATATTCGTCCTGCCGATGCTTCTCGCGGAAGGGCAGATCGTCCCGTGCGAGCGTGTTGGTGATGAGTTGCGGCCAGTCGGCGGCCTCGAACTCGGTGCGCATTTCGTCCGGGGACCAGCCGGCGGCATAGAGCCCGCCGACCACTGAGCCCATCGACGTGCCGACGATGCAGTGCACCGGCACGCCTTCTTCCTCGAGCACGCGGATGACGCCGATATGCGTGTTGGCAAAGGCGCCGCCGCCGGACAGGACAAGGCCAATATCGGCGCCGTCGGCATCGTCATTATCGCAGGCCAGGGCGGCACCGGCCGCGCACAGGCTCGCCGCGAAAGCGGTCAGAAGCGTTTTCATGAGCGTCTCCCCTGACCGCAGACTAACCCTGACAAAGCGGCCGGGAAAACCGCAAATCCGGCAAAAGCGTGGACAAGACTCGCATTTTTCCGGCGTTTTCCGCCTACTCCTACTCCTACTACTCCTGTTTTCCGCCGTGCGGGCAGCCACGGACCCGCGACTGGATCCGGGACTGGATTCCGGGCCGGATTCGGGGCCGGGTTCGGGATCGGACAGGCCGCCATGCGGACCAGTCTAGCCGCAACGGCCCCGGCGGGGATTGCCTGGGCCCGCTTTCCCCACGACAGCCGTGAAAGCCTGCGCTAGGGTTGCAGAATGAATTTCCTGGCGTTCCTCTTTCGTATGGCCTTGCGGCTGGCCCTTTGGCTGGCGGCGCTAACGGGCGTGCTGGCGATATTGGGCGTGTTTCTTTGGTTCGATATGAACCGGGTCTATCCGGACGAGACGCGTTATCTGGCCGCAATCAATCAGGAGGCATCTTCAGTTCTGTATTCACCCGACGGAGAACTGGATTGTGATGCTGTGATCTCCGCGCTCAACCGTTACGCCGCGCTGGGCTCCGGTGACGCTCTGATCGCGGCAGCCCATCTGAACGATTCCGGGGAATGTGGTGAGATCGAAGGCGGTGATGCCCGGATGGGCATGACCATCAACGATTTCCAATTGACGGAAGATGGCGGCCTTTGGGAACGCGCAATGCGTTATCGGAACCGGTTGATCTACTCGACCGGTCTGTTCGGAGACCGCCGGTTCTGGCTGCGGCGGCTGGCGCTTGTACGATGCGAAAATTTATACGCTGCGCCGCCGCTTCACGAGGTTTTTGAGGACGGGACAGTCTGGTCGCTTGGATACACAGAAATCGTACAGCGAGCCATCTTGTACCGATACCAATGCAATCAGGATTTCTATCAGCTGGGTCTGGAATACATCAATGACCCCGATCCGGAGATCCGCCGCATGGCGGGCTCCATCCTGCAGATCGCCGCCTGGCAGGGAAATGCCAACGCGCGTTGGTGGCGGTTGCGGGTGCTCCCTACGTTTGATGCCGAAAGCATCGGTTACATCGAATTCGAATCCGCCGGTATGGATATTCCGCCAGAATGCGAGGCGGTCGGCGATCCTTATGGAGACGGCGATATCGTAAGGGATATCGCCGCATACGGCCAACCGGACGCCATAGATGAGTGGATGCAGCGAGGGCCTCTGCAAGAACCTGATGCGTACGGAGTTTGCATGATGGAAGGCCCCGGCGCTGCTTCGCAAGAATGGCGCGGCGGTTATGACACACCCTTCTGGTATGCCGTGACGGCTGTGCGCTCACAGAATGGAACGGGCTTGGCGCGCCTTGAGGACATTGGCGCATTGATCGGACCGGAATGCCAGGGCCGGGCGCAACAACTTGGCGAAGCGCTTGGCGAAATTTCTCTTCCTGTACTGGAGCCACGCCCCGATATTCGCGAGATGATCATCGACTCGATTGATTGCCAGCCAGAGGGTCTGCGAAGCGAAACAGACTACCATACGGGCTTAGCCGATGAAGCAATTGGCTATTTTCCCCCCGAGCTTGCCTTGTTTCCAACATTTGAACCGCCCTTCCGGCGCGTCGGGAACTGACCCCTCACCCGCGGTCGCTACGCTCCCTTTTCCCTCTCCCCTTCAAAAAGGGGAGAGGGGAGAGCGCCCGGCTTTCGTCAGAAAGGCGGGTGCGAGGGTGAGGGGTTGATTGCCCTTAACAGCGGTCAATCACCACGCTGACCGGCCGGCCAAGATTTCCGCCGGAATAGGAATACCGGAAACTGGCCCCGTCGCGTACCATCTGCGCTGTCAGGGCATTGTCACACGTGTTGGCCGGCGCATGATCGCGCACCCATCTCTCGACGGCGTTCGCGTTCAGCGACAGGTCCACCACGGTATAGTGCAGCTCGATCTCCAGCCCGTTCCGGCCCACACTGTCCATGATGGTGGAATCGTTGACCGGCATGGGCAGCTGCGGACGCAGGCGCGAGACATAATATTCCACGCGCTCGCCAACCGGGGCTGTGGCCGGAAAGCCGTTGCCGGCACTCTCGCCGCCGGTTTCGTCCTTGCCGCCGTCCGCCGCGTTGTCCTGCGGCGCGTCCGTGCCGGTTTCCATGGTGGCGGTATCCGCGATATCTCCGGCGGACGTGTCGGTCTCTGCCGGCATGCTGTCCGGACCGGAACAGGCCACCAGGAAAAGCCCGCCGATCAGGCCGGCCGGTATGTAGGTGCGCATGTTGCTGCCCTCCCTTTCCGCTGCCCAGCCTGGACCGGCTGCGTTCGCCGGAAAATGCCGCAAAAGGCCGCATCCGGCCCGGCTGCGCTGATTTTCCGGTTGCCGGCCCGCGCGCCATCCGGGAGTCTGGCGGGCAGGATGACCGGAAGGCCCGGACGCGATGACGATGCCGGACAAATCCCCGCTGTTGACGGCCTGCGGCCGCGGCTTTCGGCTGCGCTGCCCGGCCTGCGGGCAAGCGCCGCTCTATCGCGGTTATCTCAAGCCGGTGGCGGGCTGTTCCCGCTGCGGGGCCGACTTTTCCGCGATCCGGGCCGATGACGGTCCGGCCTGGCTGACAATCCTGGCGCTGGGTCCCTTCATGGCCCCGCTGGCTTTCTGGATTGCCGTGTCCGGCTGGCCGGCGCTGATCGCCTATCCGCTGCTGGTGGGGGTGATCATCGTGGCGGTCCTGTTGCTGCTGCCACGGATGAAAGGCGTCTTCATCGCAGCCCTGTTCGCGAACCGCCAAGGCTAGTCTCACGCCTCGCGGCACCGGACGGAAACCGGCCCATCGAAATCCAGGCCGCCCTGCCGCGCGTATTCCACGGGTGAAAGGATACGCATCATGACAGTCCTGCGATTGCTCGTGGCCGGCGGCGGCCTCATCCTGGGTGTACTGATCGTGCTGGCCTTCAATGGCGGCGATTTCGGTGCGGCGGGCGCCTGGCTGATGGCCGATCCCTGGGGAAGGGTCACGCTGTTCGACCTCTATCTCGGATTTGCCTTCCTGGCCGTCATCATCGCCCTGTTCGAGACACACCCGTTGCGCGCGGCAATCTGGATCGTGCCGCTGCCCTTTCTCGGCAATATTTGGGCGGCGCTCTGGCTGCTGGTCAGCCTGCCGGAACTGGCGCGGCGGCTGCGGGCTTAGCGCTCTTTCGCCAAGCGGTTGAGCATCAAAGCCTCGACCTTGGGTGTCGCCATTCGGCCAATAATAAGCCCGCCAATAAAGCCGGCGAAAGGAAAGACAAGGAAGGCAAGCTCGCCGATTGCACCGGCCATGAAAACAGCAGCGGCCAAACCCAAGAACGACCAAAGCACAATGCTAAGCGCGACACGAGTCGACCGATTTTTGCGGCATTGCGTATGCAGGGCTTCAAATTCATTCGGACCGAGTTGGGCCAGTTCATCGTCCGGCGCCGTTCTTTGCATGCGCTCATGCAGTGCAAGCGCTGTGACCGTTTGCCTTCGGGATGCCGCAGCGGCTCCTCCCGCAACCAGAACAACTACCAGAATTAGAAGAAGCCAGAACAACATGAATTTACCCCCAAGCCTGCAATTCGATCAGGACTGATTTCAAATGAAAATTTAAGCCAGCTATGGGTGGTGCCGCAACTCCTGATCTGTCTGGAGGGCGCCTAGACCTTTTCTATCAGATGGCCGAGGCAATCGGCGCGTGTCGCGTCCTCTTTGAAGGTCAGCCTGCCGGAACTGGCGCGGCGGCTGCGGGCCTGATAGCGTGGCGGGCATGAAGCCTGCCCTGCTAATCGCCTGTGTCCTGCCCGCGCTGACCCTGTCGGCCTGCGGCAAGCTGCCCGATGACATGCGCGCCTATCTGCTCGCCGACGGCGATTGGGGCTGGGATAATGGCGAGGGGTGTGCAGGCCGGGCCCATGTCTGGTCGGTGGAAGGCAACACGCTGACGCGCTATCGCGACGGCGCGGTCGAGGAGGTGGCGACCGGGCTGGTGCGTACGCCGCTCTACGACAATTACCGGGAATCGGGCGATGGCGCGCTGGAATATGTGCGCTGGGAATTCAATGCCGCCGCGCCGGACGGGTCGGGGACTTTCGGCAACCACGAGATGTGGTTCGCCATTCGCGGCGGACCCTTCCGCCCGACCGCGCTGGTGCCGCGCAACCGCCGGGACTTCACCGCCGCATCCGGTGGCGAGCGGCGCGAATACGAGGAGCCGAATATCGAGAACCGGCTCGTGCATTGCAGCGAGCTTGAAGGCTAGGCCTTCTTTTCCATCAGATACCCGAGACAGTCGGCGCGGATCGCATCCTCGTTGACGGTCAGCATGGCCGGGGTGAAATCGCGCTTCAGGACCAGCCGGTCATCGGTGCGGGCAAAGCACAGATCGGTGACATCGGCGCCGGTCTCGGTGCGCACGCGGATCGTGTCCTTGCCGTTGAGCAGGCGCGCGAAGGTAGAGCCCGCCGGGCGGTCGAAGAAATTCCATTTCTCGAGGCTGGCGGGAAACTCGATATCGCCGCCCTTGCCGTGCTCGAAGGTCATTTCCGCGTCCGGCGCGATCTCGATGCGGCCGGTCACGGTGTAGAGATCGAGCGGCCGGTCGGGCGCGCCGCGCCAGTGATCGAGATGCAGCGTATCGAGCACAAGGTTGAAGGCGGCGTCCTCGTTCGCGGCCACGCCGGAATGACCACATTCCGCCGTGATGGCCGGGCAGAAGGCGGACATTGCCTCGGAACAGGTGCCGGGCGGGTTATGGGTCAGCATGGCATTGGGCGAGAACAGGCTTGTCAGCTGGAGGTCTTCCGGCC
>CBDUFA010000114.1:0-5273 GCA_965366295.1 uncultured Hyphobacterium sp. | reverse complement strand
CATCTCGGCGACATGGACTTCAAGGTGGCCGGGACCAGCGAGGGCGTTACCTCGCTGCAGATGGATATCAAGATCGCCGGCATCACCGAGGACATCATGAAGACCGCGCTCGAACAGGCGAAGGGCGGCCGCATGCATATCCTCGACAAGATGAACGAGGCGCTCGGTTCGGCCCGCGAGGAAGTGGGCGAGTACGCACCGCGCATCGAAACGATCACCATCCCGACCGACAAGATCCGCGACGTAATCGGTACGGGCGGCAAGGTGATCCGCGAGATCGTGGAAGTCACCGGCGCCAAGGTTGACGTCAATGATGACGGCGTGATCAAGGTCTCCTCGCCGGATGCCAAGTCGATCAAGGCCGCCCTCGACTGGATCCATGGCCTCACGGCCGAGCCGGAAGTCGGCGAGATCTACAAGGGCAAGGTCGTCAAGGTCATGGACTTCGGGGCCTTCGTGAACTTCTTCGGTCCGAAAGACGGCCTCGTGCACGTCTCGCAGATGAAGAATGAACGCGTCGGTCATCCCAAGGACGTCGTGGCCGAAGGCGACGAGGTCTATGTCAAGCTCATGGGCTTTGATGACCGCGGCAAGGTCCGCCTGTCGATGAAGGTTGTCGACCAGGAGACCGGTGAGGAAATCAAGAAGGAAAAAGACACTTCCGACGAGGAAGAATAGGTCTTTTCCTGTTTCCGATTTAAGGGCCCCGCCGGTCGATGCCGGCGGGGCTTTTCTATTTCCGGCGTCACGCATTCGTGTTGCCGGTTGCGACGAATCCCGCTTCCCGCCTCGCCCGCGCCGGAATAAATCTGGCGCGTCAGCCGGCTTTCGGCTGGCTCAGTTCCGGATTCGCCGATTGCGCACAATTGACACGCCCAGCCTGGTCGATGCTTACCGGGCCGGCGATTTTGCTTCCGTAGTTGACGCGCTGCGCCGGCAGGTCGGTTCGCCGCGCTTTGGTCCGAAAGAAGCGCAACTGCTCGGCGCCGCCGCGATCCGCCGCGACGACGAAGCCCTGCTTCAGGCGGTGTTTTCGGATGTCGCTGCCCGTTATTCCGGCTTGCCGCTCAGGGAGGTCCTCGAATTCTGGGCACAGGAAGCCGCCGACGCGGAACACTATCAGGCGGCTGTTCATTTTGCCCGCTTGCTCTATCGCGGCGGGTTTCGCGATGCGCCGCTCATGGCCCGCCTGATCCGGTGGTCGATATCTGCCAGCCAGGCCGCCAGAATGGATGCGATCGTGAACGAGGCGGTTGGCCTTTACCCGCAGGACGCAGGGATTCTCGAGGCGGCAGCCCGGCATGCGCTGATATGCGGGAACAGGGCGCGCGCCGCTGACCTGGCTGAACTGATCCTGCTTCACGACCCGGTCTCGGCGCTGGGGCTCGATATTCTCGTGGATGCGGATCCCGACAAAGTCGATGCAGCGCTTGTCGATCGTTTCGAAACGCATGGACAGAAGGCGGGGACGCCCGACCATGAAAAATCCCTCATCGGCTTTGCACTGGCGCGGGTGCAGGAGCGGCGCAAGGCGTTTGAAAAGGCGTGGAGGCATCTAAACGAGGCCAATGCGCTCCAGCGCGCTCTGGCCCATGCACGGGGAGCCCTTGAGCCGGTTTCCGGCGTCGCGTCGCACTGGGCGGAGCTGCGCGATCTCCAGCAAACACCGGAAACGGTTCAGCCGGCAGACGCGGGCCGATTGCGGCCGGTATTTATTGTCGGCACGCCGCGATCGGGGACCACGTTGATCGAACGCATGCTGGCCGCGCATCCTTCCGGCCATGGCGGCGGTGAACGGCTCGAGATCGGGCATTATGCCAAAGCCCTGATGGCATCCGGAGCGCCGGCCGACATGTTGAAGACCCATGGGCCGGCCTGGCGGGACACCTATTTCGAGAGAGCTGTCGCGCCTGCCTCCGCAGGCTTCATCATCGACAAGATGCCCGCGAACATCTTCCTGCTCGGCTTGGTGCGGGCTCTGTTCCCTGAGGCCGTGATCGTGCGGATCACGCGCGATCCGGGCGACACCGCGCTATCGCTCTTCGCTTCGAATTTCGGTTTTCGCCATACCTGGTCGACCGATCTTGGCGAGTGCCGCGCCTATATTGCTCTGGAGCGGGAAGCCGCCGCTCATTGGCGCGGTGCGGACGTGCAGATGCTGGATATCGAATATGAGTCGCTGGTGGCCAATCCGGAAACAGAGATCGGCCGCGTCCTCAGAGCCCTCGACCTCCCGTTCGACCCGGCTTGCCTCGATTTTCATACCCGACAAGCCGAAGTCTATACGCTCAGCCAGGTCCAGGTCCGAGACCCGTTGAATGATCGCAGCATTGGCCGCTGGCAACGCTTTGTCGACGCCGGGGTCACGGCCTAGGTGGAATTTTCAAGACGGTCGCGATAGCGACGACTGCCCGGAATGTTCATTCCATTCGACAGCTTCAGCGTGACATCGCCCTCACCGGTCGGAACGATCTCCCGGATCATCTTGCGGTTGACCAGCCAGGAACGGTGAACACGCACCACGTCCTCGCCTGCGTCCGAGAGCAAGGTTTCCAGCTCCGATAGCGTAGTGCGGGCGAGTTGTTCCCCGCTATCAAACCGGATTTCGGCATAGTTTCCGGCGGCTTTCGCGGCCTGGAAACCGGCCGCTTCGACATAGAGGGTCCGGCCCCCGCATTTCAGTGTCAGGCGATGGTCGCGGCGGGCATCACTGCGCGCGGCATCGAGTTCCAGCTTTTGCCACTCGATCGACCGGAAGGCGCTGAAGACCAGCACCATGGCGGCATAGGCGATTATGTCCTTGCGGCCCTCGTAGAGGAAGACGATGCCCTGATCGTCGAAGAAATGGTGCGCTGTATTGAACAGCGCCGGATAAAGCCCATCCCGCAGCCAGCCCATTGCCAGAATATGGATGACCGAGAACAGGGCCGCGCCGGCCAGGTGAAGTCCGGCTGCCGCCTTCCAGCGTCCGGCAATCAGCGGGTGCCGGCGTTCCCACAGCATCACGGCAAATGCCAAAAGGAGGACCAGAATGGAGCTGGAGCCCTCCAGGAAAAAAGCCTCGACCACGCCCGGATCGGTATCGGCGCGGGTCCGCTCGAGAATGACAGAGGTCGAATTGACCAGCCATGTGCCGGTGACCAGCACGGCGATCGTGATGATGCCATTGCGCGCCACCCGGGCTTCGGCGGCCGACTCGCGAAGCTGGTCCCTGGTTTCCATGATGCGATCATGCACCCGCCCCTGCCTGCCGCAAGTCTTCGGGCCGCCACCTGTCCCGAACAACCGCCGTTTATCACAGCGGTGCGGCCGCTGATCCTGCCGGTCCGGCCATCATCCCGTGACCAGTGACGTGATCGCCGGGCGCAGACAGCCTGGGATGGAAACAAGGAGACCGGCCATGTCCGACACCGCCAATCCCAATGCCGTCTTCGCCCGCCGCTACGATCTCGACTGGTTGCGGATCATCGCCTTCGGCCTGCTGATTTTCTACCATGTCGGCATGTTCTTCGTGACCTGGGACTGGCATGTGAAAAGCCCACAGGCCAATACCGGGCCTGAATTCGTCATGATGCTGCTCAACCCCTGGCGTCTGGCGCTCCTGTTTTTCATTTCCGGCGTGGCGATCCGCTATTTGTCCGACAAGCTGGGTGCCGGGCGTTTTGCGCTCGACCGCACCTTGCGCCTGTTACCGGTGATCGTGTTCGGCATGCTGGTCGTGGTAATGCCGCAGACATGGGCACAATTGCGACAGGCGGGCGTGATCGAAGACGGGATTTGGGCATTCTGGCCACGCTATCTCGCCTCCGGCGAGATTGGCGGCGTGATCGTGCCGACCTGGAACCATCTCTGGTATGTTGCCTACCTGCTGGTCTACTGCCTGATCCTCGCGCCGCTTATCCCGTTCTTGCGCCGGATCGCGGACGGGCCACTGGCCCGGGCGATGGGCGTATTCGACCGGCCCGTGCTCGGCATGACGCTCCTTTTCCTCGTCCCGGCCCTGCCTTTCCTCGCCTATGAGTTCTGGCTCACGCCGCACTTTCCGGTCACGCATAACCTGGTCTGGGACTGGGCGCATCACGCGCACCGGCTCACCATCTTGCTGATCGGCTATTTTGTCGCCAAGACCCTGGCTTTCTGGCGCGCGGTTGACCGGACATGGCCATTTGCACTCGGCTATGTGGCAGTATTTACGCTGGTTTTCGGGTGGGGGCTTTCGCGTCCGGAAATCTCCGGGGCCAATGTCCCCTGGTGGGCCGGCGTATTGTTTGGCCCGGCCCGGATCTATTTTGCCTGGGCTGCGATCCTGGCGCTTCTCGGCCTTGCACGCCGCTTTCTTTCGGGAGATGGGCCGCTGCGCCGGTATTTCACGGACGCCATCTTCCCCTACTACATCCTGCACCAGACGATCACGGTGCTGACCGGTTGCCGTCACGCTGGGCGGTTGTGCGTTGGGTTATGAAATCGTGCGCCGTATCCCGGTCCTTCGCCCGGTTATGGGGTTGAAATGGCGGCGCAAAAGCGCGGAACCGAAGCCTGTCCGCGCATGAAAAAAGCCCCGGTGGTGAACCGGGGCTTTTCTCTTGATTGCTGCCGATGGCCTATTCGTCGTCATCATCCGTTGACGGAACTGCCACGGCATGAAAGCCGGCATCTACGTGCAGCGTCTCGCCGGTGCAGGAATGGCCGAGATCGGACAGGAGGTAGAGCGCGGCGCCGGCAACGCCTTCCATGCGCGTATCTTCCTTCATCATCGACCAGTCACGTCCGGTTTTCATCAGCGCCTTGCCGCCGGAAATGCCGGCCATCGCCAGGGTCCGCATCGGGCCGGCAGACAGCGCATTGACGCGGATGCCGGCCGGGCCGAGATCGCGGGCCATGTAGCGGGTGGACGCTTCCAGTGCGGCCTTGGCGACGCCCATCACATTGTAGGACGGGACAACCCGTTCCGAGCCGAGATAGGTCAGCGTCACCATGGCCCCGCCATCGGGCATCAGGTGAGAGGCGCGCTTGCCGGCATCGACAAAGGAGAAAGCCGAGATTTCCATGGCACGGCGCCAGCCCTCGCGCGTGGTGTTTTCGGTGAAGGAGCCCACCAGCTCGTCCTTGCCGGCAAAGGCAATGGCATGGACCAGGAAGTCCATCTTGCCCCATTTTTTCTCGATGGCGGCAAAGCAGGCATCCATCGAGGCATCATCGGTGACGTCGGCCGAAAGCATGAAGGGTTCGCCACCCAGGCTTTCCACCAGCGGGCGGACGCGCTTTTCCAGCGC
>CBDUFA010000113.1:0-5278 GCA_965366295.1 uncultured Hyphobacterium sp. | reverse complement strand
TCTCGATCGCCGACATGATTTCGTTCCCGGGAGCGAGCAGATCGACCATGATGGCGGAGTTTGAAAAGCCGGCGACCTCGTCACTGCGTGTTGTGGCGCCAACCGTAACGGCCTCCTGTATGCAACCGGGATAGTTGGTGGCGGCATTGTAGCTATCATTGCCGGAGGCAATGATCGTTGCGATCCCCGCCGACCGCAACGCGGAAATGACAGGCTGGATGAAGACACCCTCGAATTCTCCGAATGGACAGAAATCATCGAAGATTCCGCCACCGATGCTCATGTTCGCCGCGACAATGGGCGCGGTTCCGCCACCCGGCAGGTCAACATCCGGATTCAGGAAAATCCATTCCAGTGCGGCGAGCATATCGCTGTCGAGCGCCGTGGTTTTTCCCGTTTCCGGCACATCCGTGAAAACATTGATCGCGACGATCATGGCGCCCGGGGCGACACCGCGAATTGTCCGCTCGGCACCGCCATTGTCGACAAAGGTATAGTCGCGGCCAGCCGCGATGCCGGCCACATGGGTTCCGTGGTCGCTGCGGGCCTCGCACCACTCGCAGGCATCACCCGCGCCGGGGCCGATCTCGACCGTCTGGCCATTCGGACAGCGCGACCTTGTGTCCACGGTGTAGGACGAAAAACAGGCCGACGCGGCGATCGCGCCCGCGAACATCGGGTGCTCGTGGTCTGTTCCCGTGTCAATAATCGCGACCGCTGTTCCCTCGCCGGTCAGACCGCTCGCGTGCAACACGTTGGCGCCGATCAGCGGCACGGTCTCGTCGAGTTGAACCTCGTTCTGGCGGTCCTCGACGATCGCCAGTACGCCCGGCGAAGCGGCCAGCCTGTCCAGCTGCTCGCGCGTCGCCGAAAGCGCGATGGCGGGTGTCAGATCGAATTGCCGGGTCAGCATCAGGCCGTCCGGAAAATCCCGGGTGGTGCCAAGGCCGTCGCGGGCGAGCAGACCGATCTGCTGATCGCGTTCCCGCCGCAAATCCTCGACATCAAGGCCAAAGGCTGCGCCGAGGATTTCGTCCTGGCGGGCGTGTATCAGCTCCGTGCGGTGGGCAAGTTCGCTCGCCTCCATGCCGGCTTGAAGATCGCCGGCCTGCGAGACAAACAGGACAATGACGGGGAGGGCGCGTCCGTCCTCCAGTCGTTCCAGTGCGCTGTCAGAAAGCTGAACCGGTGCCTGAGCCAGCGCGGTCGCCGGCAAGAAGACGAGCATTGCCAACAAGCGGAGAATTCCACGAAACACCATTATTGCCCCCTGAAGTCGTGTCGAACCGGCAGCCAGGTCCGGATCCAGGGTCAACCTATGGGCATCACAGCGGAGTGTGTTAGCCTGCCTGTCTCAATCGGGCATCCTGTCTTGCCCTGGTGTCTCATTCTCGGCGGGCTGGCGAGAAAAGCGTGATTATTGGGGAGGCGAACAATCGGGGGCGGAAAAACGGACAGCGTCGATATCTCGGTATTCGACACACACAGCGCGCCATCGCGGGACCAGTATGCGCTATGGCGTGAAAGCATCGGGGTGATCTTTGACGTGACGGACGGCGAGCCGCTGGAGCGCGCTGGCTATTCGGCACGGCTGGAAAGCGCGTTGGTTGGCTCCGCCATGATCACGCGGGTCAAATCCGGACACCAGCAATTCACCCGGGATTCTCTGCGTTTCTATCGCGATGGCCTCGACAGTGTCATGTTCCAGGTCTTCCTCCGCGGCGAGGTGCGAAAGGCCGACGATGCCGTCCGGCTGGCCGACAGTTATGCGCTGGTCGGTTTCGATCTGACGCGCGCGGTCGACAACATCAACTCGGAGTTTGATCTCGTCTCGATCATTTTTCCGCGTGAGGCTTTGACATCGCGCGGCGTCGATCCGGCGAGCATACATCTCAAAGTCCTCGGGCAGGACGGAGGGCTTGCTGCGGTGACGGCCCGCATGGTCCTGGATTTACAAGCGCAGCTGCCGACAATGGACGTGGAAGAGGCCGAGGAGGCAACGCGCGCTGCCATCGACCTGATTGCGGCATGCTTTCGAGGAGACACCCGCCGGCAGGATAGCCGCAGCGCGTGCTGCGAGGCTTTGTTGCTGCGTGCGCGCGACCTGATACAGGCGAACATATCCGGGCGCCGCCGGGTTGATGCGGACCTGTTGATGAATCAATTGGGATGCTCGCGGGCAACGCTTTACCGGGCGTTCGAACCGGTTGGCGGTGTGGCCCGGTTCATCCGTTCGGCGCGGTTGAAAATGGCACTCGGCCATATCGCGAAAGCCGGCCAGGACAAGAATGGCCGGCCGTTGGGTGAAATCGCATCCTTGTGTGGATTTGAATCCGACTCCCATTTCAGCCGGACCTTCAAGAAAGAATTCGGGCTAAGCCCATCGGGTGCCAGGGGGCTATTCGAGCACTCCGATTCAATCGAGCGCCATGATGACGGGCATCTGGATCGGCGATATGAGTTCTGGCTGCGGTCGATCAGCTAAAGCGGTTTTAGCAAATGAAGCTCGCCGGTCGCGCGCTCGCCGGAAGTATGGTGGCATGTGTTCTCACGCGTTTCGCTATTTCAAGACGCCTGTCCCGGCCTGACCCGGGATCGCCTGAGGTCATCCGCCTTGCGGCAATGAAGGATGCGCGGCCGGCCTCTGCCGCAGGGCAGGCGAGGGGCCTGGATCGGCCCTGACCGGCTCAAGGAGAACCGGCAAGTCGCGCTGGACGAATGGTGGGGTCTGGCCGCCAGAGCCAAACCTTGACGCCGCGCGAATATATATGGCACCTATTGCGCAAAAGTTTGCGTATTGGAGTTTTGCTTGGCTTGTTCTGTCGTTCGCCGACCTGGCCTTCGAACGCTGTGGGCGCCCGCCTGTTCGCCGGAGGCCGGAGCATGAATATCCGGCTTGTGATCGCGACGATCGGGGTGGCCTTGCTGAGTGGCGCCTGCGCAGAAAACGCTGATCCGGGGCCGGTGCGCGAAGACCGTTCTGACGCGCTGGCCGAGCACCTCCTTCCCAGCGTGATATTCAGTACCGAAGAGCCGGGGACCATGCGAATGGAAGATCGCATGGCCTATTACAATGTGCCCGGCGTCAGCGTGGCCGTGATTGAAGACGGCGCGGTGGAATGGGCAAGGGGCTGGGGCGTGGCGGATTCCACCACCGGCGTGCCGGTGACCCGCGAGACCCGTTTCCAGGCGGCCTCGATCTCGAAACCGTTGACGGCAGCCGCTTTTGTCTCGCTCGCCGATGATGGCCTTGCCTCGCTCGATGCTGACATCAACACCTATCTAGAAGGCTGGACAATCGAGGCGGACCCGCCCCTGACGGCTGCCGAGATTCTCTCCCATAGCGCGGGGCTCAGCGTCAGCGGATTTCCGGGATATGGTGAAGGTGATGTCTTGCCGACACTGACCGAGGTTCTGAACGGGACGCCGCCGGCCAATACCGATGCCGTGACGCATGATGCCGGTGACCGCGGCAGCTTTCATTACTCGGGCGGCGGTTTCGAGATCATTCAAAAAGCCATCGAAGACATAACCGGCCAGCCTTTCGCAGATGTCATGGAGGCACGCGTCCTCGGCCCGGCCGGAATGACCCACAGCACATACCATTTTCCAACACGCGAAGCTGACGGGTTTTCATCCGGGCATTCCAGAAGCGGCGTGCCCATCGAGGGCCGCTGGCACGATTATCCCGAACTGGCAGCGGCAGGGCTCTGGACGACGGCCGAGGATCTCGCGACTTTCGCGCTGAACATCATCGGATACAGCCAAACCGGTGAAAGGATCGTCAGCGCGGAGGCCGGGGCAGACATGCTGGAAGAACGCATTCCCGAGACGGCGCTCGGGTTCTGGATCATGCCCGGAGAAACCGCGACTGGCGTGTATCACACCGGCCGGAATGAGGGCTTCCAGTCCAATCTGTTCATGTTTGAAGATGGCAGCCATGGTGTCGTCATTCTGACCAATAATGAGGTCAGCACCGGCTTCATCTACGAAATTATTCGAGGCGTGTCCGATCTTTATGACTGGCCGGAGTTTCACAAGCCCGGCCGGCGCGAGGTGCTGGACCTCCCCAGCGGCCTGGTGGAGAGCCTCGTAGGGACTTACGAGCGCCGGACAGCCGCCGGCGTTATACGTCTCGCCGTGGATTGGGATGGTCAGACGCTGGGGTTCGACAGTGCGGAGTCCGGTGCCCGCGAAACCCTCTTTCTGGTCGAGCCGGGTATGTTCATGACCCATGGCGGTGCAACACATGGCGGCCGCTTCCTCAGCTTCGACGTGCCGGATGGCGGCGGCCCGGTTGCCGCAATCCACTTTGGCCTCGGGCAGGGTAATGATGTGGAGCTGCTACGCGTCACGAACCAATAGATTGCAACAACGTTCGAAGCGGCGTTGTCAGAAGCGCCCGCTTTTCGACCGGCCGGTTCTCCAGAACTTGAAATCAGTACAGCAGGCAGCCCGCACCCGCGTCGCAGTCCGGTGGTTGTTGCCGGTCCGGTTCTTGCCTTATCGTGGCGCCGGATCATTTCCCGGTCCGGACAGACCCTCTCCAGCGTGCGGACAGATTGACGGACATGACAGCGGTTCACCGAATTGCCCTTGTCGACGACCACCGCATGTTCGCGGAGGGCTTCAGCGCCGTGCTGGAGAAGTCGGCCAGCGGCCATGCGGTCGTGACATTCGACGAGCCGGTCGCCTTTCTCGAAACCTTGTCTGGCGGTGCGCGGTTCGACCTCGTTATCATCGACCTGGTGATGAAGGGGATGAACGGGCTCGCGCTGCTGTCGGCGATTTCGAGAACCCGCCCGCCGCCGAAAGTCCTGATGTTGTCGGGCATTTCAAGCGCGCCGCCGATCGCGGAAATGAAACGCCTCGGGGCCAGCGGTTTCGTGGCCAAGTCCGGCGACATTGCCGGCTTGCTGGGGGCGGTGGAAACCGTCCTGGCTGGCGGCACGGTGTTTCCCGAAGATGGCGCGGCGGGCCTGGCGCGAACCGATGAAGAAGATGCCACATGGGAACGCGCTGACGTGCCGCCGGAGCTCGGCCCGCGCCAGCTGGAAGTGCTCCAGCTGATCGGTCAGGGCGCGACCAATCGCGAGATCGCCGACCGGCTCTGTATCAGCGAGAACACCGTGAAATCCCACATGCGCGCGATCTTCGAGGCGCTGGATGTGCGCACCCGGACCGCCTGTCACCACAAGGCGGTGCTGCTCGGCCTGCTCTAGCTGTCGTTTCTCAAGACGTTGTTCAGTTGGGTGAGCCTTTTGGCTGGCGGTTGTCT
>CBDUFA010000112.1:0-5355 GCA_965366295.1 uncultured Hyphobacterium sp. | reverse complement strand
AAATCGCCGCCCAGGAATTCGAGACAGTCGAGCATGGCCTGGGCCGGGCCGCTGCCGGACTGGCTATCGGGAATGGCATTGTCCTCCTCCGGACGGCCACTGACGAAAACCGGACCGCACCCGGCCTCGTCCAGCAGCGACCGGGCAATGTCGATCAACCGGCTGCCGCCAAAATCCAGCGCGGCCTTGTCGGTGCCCATGCGCCGGGACTGGCCGCCCGCCAGAATGATGCCGGCAATGCGCCTGTCCTCAGCTGGCCGGGTCATCGATCAACCGGTTCGGCTTGGCGATGGCTTCCAGCGCACTCCGGTCGATGATTTCGATCCGGGCGCCATCCATCAGGATGCCGTGGGATTGCAGGGCGCCGAAAGCGCGCGAAAGGTTCTCCGGTGTCATGCCCAGAATGGAGGCCAGATTGCGCTTGCCATAGGGCAGTTCGACCAGCGCCTTGCCGCCGGATTTGTCCTGCAGACGAAGGATATAATTGCCCACGCGCTCGACCGAAGTGCGCAGCTTCAGATTCTTCATGGATTTGACGACGCCGCGATAACAGGTCGCCAGCTCGGTTACGATCGCGCGTGCGAAGACCGGATCCGAATCGAAAATCTTTCGGACATTGCCGGACGGGATCAGCAGCAGCTTTGACGGTTCGAGGGTGCGCGCCGACATCAGGAAAGGCGCATCCTTGATGGTTGCTGCCAGAATGAAGGTGGAGACTGGCGAGACGATGGCCATCGAGGTTTCGCGGCCATGGCTGGACGAAAACAATTCCACGCTGCCCTCGACCACGATGTAGAGGAAGTCTGCTGCGTCACCCTCGCGGATCAGATCGACATGCGGCGGGAATTGCTGTGCGTAGGCGGCTTTGAGGAGCTCATCCAGCACGGTCCCGTCGAGCGAAGCAAAGAGCGGCAATCTTCCAACAAGGTCTCGATCTGAATCGCGCATACAGGAATCCGGTCGCGGCTGAGCGGGTGACGCCCCACCGTTAGCGCGCGAATTGATTTGCATCAAGTGAGGTTTTGATATCCGTTATATACTTACTTGATGTAAAGTAATGTGAAAGTCAAAATTCTCACTATCAACAATTATATCTGCGCTGGATTGACGCGCGACAAGTATAGCGGTTCCCCAGGTCAGATGCGGCCCCTATAACGCCTCCATCAGCTCGCATGAACGAGCGGAACCGAATTGGGGGCAATCATGCATACACTCGACGGCGTCACGCCCGGTCAACAAAGGCAGGCGCTGGGAATGAGCCTGCTGGCCTTTACGGTCTGCTTCGCGGTGTGGACGATTTTCTCAATCATCGGTGTGCGCATCAAACAGGAGCTCGGCCTGTCGGATACCCAGTTCGGCTTGCTGGTCGCCACCCCGGTCCTGACCGGATCCATCAGCCGTATTTTCCTGGGCATATGGACCGACCAATATGGCGGCCGGCGAGTTTTTACGCTGGTCATGATCGCGTCCGCCGTGTCGACCTGGCTACTCTCGACCGTATCGACCTATCCGATGTTCCTCGTCGCAGCGCTCGGTGTCGGCCTGGCAGGCGGTGGTTTTGCCGTTGGCATCGCGTATGTCTCCAAATGGTTCCCGGCCCAGCGGCAGGGAACGGCGCTGGGTATATTCGGCGTCGGCAATGTCGGCGCCGCGGTCACCAATTTCGGCGCACCCTTCTTGCTTGTTGCTCTGGGGTGGCAGACAACGGCCCAGATCTATGCCGGCGCGCTTCTCGCCATGGCGATCGTCTTCTTCTTCGTTTCCAAGGAAGACCCGGCCACGGCCGACCGGAAGGCGCGTGGAGAAAAGCCGCGCTCCACCTGGCTCGAGCTGGAACCGCTCCGCAAACCGCAGGTTTGGCGGTTCGCACTCTATTATTTCTTTGTATTCGGCGGATTTGTCGCCCTGGCGCTCTGGCTGCCGCGCTATCTGGTTGACGTCTACGGGCTCGACATTCGTGCCGCCGGCATAATCGCGGCGGCCTATTCCGTCCCAGCTTCGATTTTCCGCGCCTATGGCGGGCACATGTCCGACAAGCGGGGCGCCCGGTCGGTGATGTACTGGACGTTCGGCGTGTCGGCGATCGTGACCTTCATGCTGTCCTATCCCAACACCGATTACGTCATTCACGGCACACAGGGACCTATCACCTTCTCCACCAGCATGGGGCTGATCCCCTTCATCATCGCGATTTTCGTCCTGGGGTTCGTTATGTCGCTCGGCAAAGCCGCCGTGTTCAAGCATATCCCCGTCTACTATCCCGATCATGTCGGATCGGTCGGCGGCCTGGTCGGCATGATCGGCGGGCTCGGCGGATTCGTCCTGCCGATCGCCTTCGGCGCTATGCTCGACCTGACGGGTGTGTGGACCAGCTGTTTTGCGTTGCTCTTCCTGATCGTCATCGCCGCACTGGTCTGGATGCATGTCTCTATCCGCGTCATGGAAAGCAACGCGGTCGGCGAGACCCTCGACCATCTGCCGGAACTGCCGGAAATGCAGTCGATCCACGGCCCCGAGCAGAAGCGGGCCCTCGCCGGCACGCTGGATGAATGGCTTCCGGAGAACGAAACATTCTGGGCAGAAAAGGGCCGGCGGATCGCCAACCGGAATCTTTGGATATCGATACCGGCCCTTCTGCTCGCCTTTTCAGTATGGATGGTCTGGAGCGTCGTGGTCGCCAAGCTACCATCCATCGGATTCGACTATACCACCGACCAGCTCTTCTGGCTGGCCGCCCTGCCTGGCCTGTCCGGCGCCACCTTGCGAATCTTCTATTCCTTCATGGTACCGATCTTCGGCGGCCGACTGTGGACCACACTGACCACCGCCTCCCTGCTAATCCCGGCCCTGGGCATCGGCTATGCCGTGCAAAATCCCGACACGCCCTATCTGATCTTCCTGGTCCTGGCCCTGTTGTGCGGCTTCGGTGGCGGCAATTTCGCCTCCTCCATGGCCAACATCTCTTACTTCTTCCCGAAAAATGAGAAGGGCAATGCGCTCGCGCTCAATGCCGGGCTGGGCAATCTCGGCGTATCGGTGATGCAGTTCCTGGTGCCTGTGGTCATTTCGACCGGCACGTTTGCCGCTTTCGTCGGTGACGGCCAGATGACTGCCGACGGGACGATGCTCTGGCTCCAGAATGCCGGCTTTGTCTGGGTTCCCTTCCTGATCATCTCGACCGCCCTCGCCTGGACGGGCATGAATGATATCGCCTCGGCGCGCGCTTCCTTCTCCGAACAGGCCGTGATTTTTGCCCGCTTCCACAACTGGGTGATGTGCTGGCTCTACACCGGCACATTCGGCTCCTTCATCGGCTATTCCGCCGGTTTCCCGCTGCTGACCGCAACGCAATTCCCGCACGTCAATGCGCTATCCTTCGCCTTCCTGGGACCGCTGGTCGGCGCGCTGAGCCGGGCAGGCACGGGCTGGATCTCGGACAAGTTCGGCGGAGGCCGCGTCACGTTGTGGGCCTTTGTCGGCATGAGCATCGCTGTCGGCGGCGTGCTCTATTTCCTCGGTATCAAGGACCAGCCCGGAGCCTTCTGGGGCTTCTTCGCCTGCTTTATGGCACTATTCCTCCTGACCGGGGTCGGCAATGCCTCGACGTTCCAAATGGTGCCGACCATCATGCGCCAGGAAATCGCCCGCCTCATGCCTGAGCTGGACGACGAGGCGAAGCTGAAGCAGGCCGAACGCGAAAGCGCAGCCATCATCGCCTTTACCTCGGCGATCGCCGCCTATGGCGCCTTCTTCATTCCCAAAGCCTTCGGCACCTCGATCAGCATGACGGGCGGCGCCGATGCGGCGCTGGCCGGCTTCCTCGTCTTCTATGTCACCTGCGTGCTCACGACCTGGTTTTTCTACACCCGCAAGCACGCAGCCACCCCCTGCTGAGCCCCAAAGAAAGGACGCCATCGTGTCTCTACTCCTGGACCGCCTTACTTTCTTCACGCGCAAGACGGAGCCGTTTTCCGACGGCCATGGCATCACCACGACCGAGGACCGGAAGTGGGAGGATTCCTACCGGAAGCGCTGGCAGCACGACAAGATCGTGCGCTCGACCCATGGCGTGAACTGTACCGGATCGTGCAGCTGGAAAATCTATGTGAAAGGCGGGCTGGTCACCTGGGAAACCCAGCAAACCGATTATCCGCGCACGCGGCCTGACCTGCCCAATCACGAACCACGCGGCTGTTCGCGCGGGGCTAGCTATTCCTGGTACATGTATTCGGGCAATCGCCTGAAATACCCGCTGATCCGTTCACGCCTGTTGAAGGCCTGGCGCAAGGCGCGCGAGACGATGGCGCCGATGGCCGCCTGGCGGTCGATCCAGTCTGATCCGAAGGTCCGGGCGTCCTATGTTTCGAAACGTGGTTCGGGCGGGTTTGTACGGGCGGCCTGGGACGAGGTGAACGAGATCATCGCCGCGGCCAACGCCTATACGGCCAAGGAATTCGGACCGGACCGGGTATTCGGCTTTTCGCCCATCCCGGCCATGTCGATGGTCTCCTATGCCGCCGGCTCGCGCTATCTGTCGCTGCTGGGCGGGGTCTGCATGTCTTTCTATGACTGGTATTGCGATTTGCCGCCGGCCAGCCCGCAGACCTGGGGCGAGCAGACCGATGTTCCGGAATCGGCGGACTGGTATAATGCCGGCTTCCTGCTGATCTGGGGCTCGAATGTCCCGCAAACCCGCACGCCGGACGCGCACTTCTATACCGAGGCGCGCTATCGCGGCACCAAGAGCGCGGTGATCTGTCCGGATTATTCGGAAGCCGCCAAGTTCGGCGATATCTGGCTCAACCCGAAGCAGGGCACGGATGCCGCGCTGGCGATGGCGATGGGTCATGTGATCCTGCGCGAATACCATCTTGACCGGCAGGCGCCGTATTTCGAGCGTTATGCGCGTGAAAACACCGACATGCCCAACCTTGTCCGTCTGGAGCAAAAAGACGGGCGTCTGGTGCCGGGCCGGCTGCTCCGCGCGTCGGACTTCGATGACAAGCTGGGCGAGGACAATAATCCCGAATGGAAGACAATCGCCTATGACCGCAAGAGCGGCCGCTATGTGGCGCCGCAAGGCTCGGTCGGCTTCCGCTGGGGTGAAAGCGGCAAGTGGAATCTCGAACAGAAGGACGGCAAGGGAGACGAGGTTGAGCTGGAGCTCTCCTTCATCCTGGACGATCGCCATGACGAGGCGGTCGATGTCGCCTTCCCGTATTTCGGCAACAAGCACCATGACCATTTTGCCGGCACGGATCATCCGGATCTGCTGAGCCGCAAACTGCCCGCCCGCCGGGTGAAGCTGGCCGATGGCGAGGCGCTGGTCGTGACTGTGTTCGACCTTCTGTGCGC
>CBDUFA010000111.1:0-5413 GCA_965366295.1 uncultured Hyphobacterium sp. | reverse complement strand
CGGCACCGGTTCGCGGCGCCGGGAATTCTCCTATAGCCCGTCACCGGATGAGGTTCTGGCGCGCCTCGAACCCGGGGAAAGCGCGGACATCTATGTCCACGAACGCAGCGGCGGCGCAGGCGAGCGTTACCGGCTGAGTGTCAGCTTTGACCGCTGTGACGCCTATGCAGTGGGCGACGAAACCCTGCCGGCCAATGTCTACACCATTTCGCGGGCCGATGAGGAGAACGAAGATGACGCGGGGAGCCGTGTGATCTGGCTATCGCGCACAACCGGCTGGTGGCTGATGGATAGCCATCCCGAGCGAGAAAGCCTCTCAAGATTGATCGCCATCAACGAGTAGGCACCACCTGCACTCTCTGTGTGCGCCTCGCCGGAACTCGCTTTTAACTTGCGTGAAAGTGAGTGTGAGCTACTATGAACACGAATGAATTCCGGGTGACGATTTGCGAATAGCCGCGCCCATACTTGCTCTATCCAGCTATGTCCTGGCCTCCTGCGGCCCCTCGGCAGGTGCCAGCGATCCCCGCTTCGTGACCGAACCGGCCAGCTATGGCGATATCCGCGATGTGGTCCCGGCCATCGGTGAAATCCGGCCGGCCGGCCAGGTCGCGGTCGGGGCGGAAATTACCGGCCGCATTATCGAGATTCTCGTGGATTTCGACGATGAGGTGGAAGAAGGCGAGCTGCTCGCCCGCATTGACCCGGCCCCCTATGAAGCGGGGCTGGAGCAAGCGCAAGCCAGCCTGCAGACCGCCAATGCGCGGGTAAGGGCCGCCTCTGCGGAACGCGACAATACCGAGCGTGAACTGAACAGGGCCCGCGAGCTGCAGGCGCGCGGCACGGCACCGGCCAGCGTGGTGGAGGAGCATGAATTCGATCTCGTTGCGCAAGAGGCGCGGCTGGCGCAGGCGCGCGCCGAAGTAGAGCTGGCGCAAAGCCGTGTCGAACAGGCGCGGATCAACCTGGCGCGCACCGAAATCCGGTCACCGATCGACGGCTTCGTCCAGGACCGGCTGATCGAGGTCGGGCAAACCGTTTCCGCGGCCCAGTCCACACCGACGCTTTTCATTGTCTCGTCTGACCTTTCACATGTCGTGATCGAGGCGCTGGTCGCCGAGAACGATATCGGCCGCGTGGAAGAAGGCCTGGAGGTCCGGTTCACCGTCGAAGCCTATCCGGGGGAGGCTTTCTACGGCGTGTCCGGGCCGGTCCGCCGATCGCCGCGAGAGAATGGCCGCTTTGTCTCCTATCCGGTGCTGATCGAGGCCAGCGATCCCGATCAGCGGCTCTTGCCGGGGATGACGGCGGCCGTGGAATTCGTGCATGACGAGGCCCGCGCCGTCACCCGTGTACGGGTTGAAGCCCTGTCGACCTTCCCGGTCGGCTGGTGTCCTGAAGAAATCACCGATGAGGACATCAACAGCCTGCCCGGCCTTCAGACCTCCGACATGACACCGTCAATGCGGTGTGCCGCCGCCATCGGCACACTTGGCGGCCGCATCGTGCGGGCGGGACAGCGCCGGCTGTTCGTTCTCGAAGACGGGGAACCCGTCATGCGCCGCGTGCGTATCGGGGCGGAGGACGACCGATATGTCGAGATCGTCGACGGGGACATCCGCATCGGCGACGAGGTCCTGATCCGCGACCGGGAGCGGTTCTGATGGACCAGAACGCTCCCGCCGACTGGATGCTCCGCGTTGAAAACCTGTCGCATTTTTACGGGAGGCAACGGCAAACACCTTCGGTCGTTTTCAAGGCGGAACAGGCCTTCCGCCCGGGCGAGATCACCGTCCTGGTGGGTGAGTCCGGGTCGGGCAAGTCAACACTCCTGAAAATGCTGGGCGGGCTAGATTGTCCCGAGCATGGCCGGATGCAGGTGATGTGGGATATCAGTCCTGATCCCTCGAAATCGCGCCACCAGGCCGTGCAGAAAGACCTGCCACACCGCCATGACTGGTTGGCGCATTATCGCCGCCACCGGGTGGCCTACCTGTTCCAGGATGGCGGGCTGATCGACGATTTCAGCGTGCTGCAGAATGTTCTGTTGCCACTCCGCTATGCCGAGATCGCCCGCAAGGAACGCGACAGACGGTGCCGCACGGCGCTTGAGCGGGTCGGGCTGAAATCCAAGATCCTGAAGAGGCTGAGCCAGCTGTCAGGGGGTGAGCGTCATCGCGTTGCCATGGCCCGGACGATTGCCCGGCAGGCCGCCATCGTGATCTGCGATGAACCCACGGCGGCGCTGGACGAGGAAAACGCCCTGCTGATGCGTGACATATTGCGCGATGAGGCCGGGCGCGGCGCCTGCGTGTTCATCGCCACGCATGATCAGCGGCTGATGACAGGCGATTTCGCAACGCGCATCATCGAGATCCATCATGGCATTGCTGCGCTCAATGCCACCGGACCCGGGCCGGCGGCCAGCTGATGCCCGGCGGTAACCACAGCCGTCCGTCGCTGTTTCACTGGTTCCTCGCCTATATCCGCGAGGCTCCGCACAAGCTGAGACAGCGCCTTGGCGAGAACATTATCCTGGCGCAGCTGGCCATCCGCTCCCGTCCAATCCGCGCGGCCCTGATGGTGCTCACGCTCGGCGCAGGCGTCTGCGTGGTCTCACTGTCAACGGCCATCATTTCCGGATTCAGCGGCGAGATCGAACGGCTGGCCTTTGGCGCCTATGCCCGATCACTGGTCATCACGCCGAATTATCTCGCCGGGGACCGGGCCCGCATCAGCCGGCTGACCGACCTCGACCGCTTGCTGGAGGTTTTCGGCGAGGATCAGGTCGAGGGATATGCCGCCTGGCGCATTGGCCGGCAGGTTCCCGCAGCGTTCCAGGATCAGCGGGCCGACCTGACCGTTTTCGGGGTACGCGGCGATTATCGCTTCGAAGCCGACATGGACATGGCGCAGGGCCGGCACCTGACGCCCGAGGACATGGAATCCGCGCGCCGTGTCTGCCTGCTCGGATCAGACGCAGCCGCAAGCCTGTTTGCCGGTGGCCGCGCCGCAGGGCAGACGATCCGCGTCAACGGGCTGAGCTGTTATGTGCAGGGTGTTTTCGAACCCGGGGAAACCGTGATTGCCAGCCGTTTCGCCGATGGCGTCATTGCGCCATTTGATACCGCCGCGCGCTATTTCATGCCCAGCGACCACCTCGCCCCCAATGAGGCGAGCCGGCTGACCATTGTACTGCGCTCAAGGGATATGCTCTATGATGCCCGCCATGCGGCTGACCGCATCCTGCGCCGACAGCATGGCGTGCCGCAATCGCAGGCTTCGCCCTTCATGTTCGCTGACCCGAACGCACCTACCGCCGCGATGGAGCAGCAGCGCGATCTCCTGACCCGCCTGCTGGCCGCGATTGCCGGCGTGGCAATGCTCGCATCGTTGATGGCTTTTGCCGGCGCCAGCTGGACATTGACCGAGATGCGCCGGCGCAACATCGCGATCCAGGCCATTCATGGCGCGTCCTACATGGATATCCTGATCCAGTTCGCGACCGAGAATTTGATTCTCGGTCTGCTGGGCGGCATTTCCGGGATCGCCGCGGCCATGCTGCTCGCGCCCTTCTCGATCGACTGGCTCGGCTGGCCGGCGGTATTCGACCCGCTTGTGCTTGGCGGTTCGGTACTTCTCGGCACGCTGTCGGGCGTTCTGGCTGGCGCAATATCAGCCCACCGCGCCGCGGTGACCCGGCCCGGGATTGCGATCGCCGGTTGACGGTCTGCCGGGCCGCGACCATCAAATGCTGATGAGCACCCCTCCGCCGCCTTTCGGCCAGCGCCGCCTGACCTGGCCGTTCGAGCCACACGACATGATGCATCGCGTACCGCAGGTGCTGCGAGGTGCACCTGATTCCCACCTTATCTGGTTGCTGGCCTGGCCGCTGGTCATCCTGTTACTGGGTGATTTGGCGTTTTTCGCGGTCCGGCTGATCCACGACATTGTCGCGCCGGCGTCAGGCGCCGAGGTTACGGAGGCGGAATGGCTGCGGTCGCTCTACATGATGCTGGTGGCGACCGACATGGCTTTCATCTGGCTGTTCGCCCGATGGCTGGCACGCCGCGGGCTGGCGACGGCGGTCCTGGACTTCCGGCCCGAGCGCTGGACCTTCGAGACCGGGCAGGCCGTGGTCCTCCTGTTGTTGACGCTGGTTTTCGGTTCCGCGCTGACCGATGCGATCACCGACCTCTTTCCGCTGCCGACCGAAACCCATGAATTGCCGGTGCCGGGCGAAGAACGCTTCGCGGTCTGGTACATGGTGCCCGCCATCGTCATCCTCGGCCCGTATCTGGAGGAGGTCGTGTTCCGCGGCTGGATGCTGCCCGCGCTGGCGCGCCGCATGGGCGGCTGGGTGCTGCCGATCCTGATCTCGTCGGCGATGTTCGGACTGCTGCATATCTATGTCGGCGCGCCGGTCGTGATCTACACCTTCGTGCTGGGCGTCTGCGCCGCGCTGGCGCGGCGGGTGACCGGCCGGATGTGGGCGCCGATCCTGCTGCACAGTGCGAATAATGCGCTTTCACTGGCTGGAAGCTGACGTCGACGTCAGGGGCGGTTGCGAATTGACGCACTGCACAATCGGGGCTAGCCGATAGGCATGAGCACCGCATCACAGGCCCTTCGAGATATCCGGCCGCCGCTGGAAGCCTTCGGCGGCAATCCGCCACCCTATCCGGACTGGTTCCGCAAGGCGCTCAAGACGCCCACCGATACCGGGGTGATCGCGGTCGAGGGGGCCGATATTGTCTGGAAAGCCTGGGGCCAGCGCGGCCAGCCCGGCGTGTTGCTGGTGCATGGCGGGGTGGCGCACAAGCAATGGTGGGACGCCATTGCGCCCTTCCTGGCCGACAATCGGCGGGTCGCCGCCATCGATCTGTCCGGCATGGGCGATAGCGGCCATCGCGACGTCTACCGCATGACGCTTTATGCCGAGGAGGTGAAAGCGGTCTGCCGCGATGCCGGCCTGTTCGATCACGGCAAGCCCTTTGTCGTGGGGCATTCCTTTGGCGGTTTCGTGACCATGATGTCGGCCATGCAGTTCGGCGATGAGCTGGCCGGGGCGGTCATTCTCGATTCGCCGGTCCGCCCGCCCGAGGAGCAGCGTTCCTCTTCACCGCCGCAGCGTGGCGGCAAGACCTATGAGAAGCTGGAAACCGCCGTGGCGCGCTTCCGCCTGCTGCCCCCGCAACCATGCGAGACCGTGCATGTGGTCGATCATATCGCGCGCAATTCGCTCAAACGTGTCGAGGGCGGGTGGAGCTGGAAATTCGATCCCAATCTCTGGGCCAAGCTGGAATACCAGCGACGCGACCCCGAAGTGCTGCGCGACACGGCGATATGTCCGCTCGCCTTTTTCCGCGGCGCCGACACCTCGCTGGTAACCGACGAGATCTGGGCATTCATG
>CBDUFA010000110.1:0-5423 GCA_965366295.1 uncultured Hyphobacterium sp. | reverse complement strand
GGGCTGGCCATAGAAAGCGCCGAGCCGCGAGGACACGCCGAAAGCCGGAAACAGGAAGCCCGACCGGCGGTCCGAAGACGGGTCCGCATGGGCAAAGCTCGGCGCATAGGCTACCGGTATGCCCAGCACTTCCAGCCGGACATCGCGGTAATAGATCATCTCGGCTTCGGTATCCTGCACCGCGCGGGCCGCGCGCAGACGCCAGGTCGGCTCGTCGCCCTCATCGCCGAGGCGGCAGGCGGTATAATAGGCATTGGTCAGCTCGAGCGAGCCGTTCGCGCGGCGCACGGCAAAGGCGGCGGCGGCGCGGCCATTATTCTCCAGCAGGGTGGAAAACCCGACGGCGAGGCCTTCGCCCAGCGCGTCGTCCAGCTCGATCTCGTCGGCATATTGCGGCGGTGCATTGTCGGAAAAGATCGAGACATTGCCGCGCGCGATCACGCGGTTGTCGGCCGGACGGTATTCCAGCTCGTCGGCCTCGACCGTGCGGCCATTCTGACGGGCGACGACATTGCCGCGAGCGATATAGCTGCCGTTCTCACGGTCCTCGATCATGGTGTCGGCTTCGATATAGACCGGTTCCTCGCCGCGCGTGGAAACCAGCCCGCCATCGCTGCCCTGCTTGACATGACACTCGTCTGCCAGCGCGGCTCCGGGAAGGAGTGCGCCGAGACATACCGCAGACAAGAGCAGGGACCGCATTCAAGACTCCTTCAGGACGCGGAAAAGCCGGTGATCAACCCGCATAACCGCTTCTGCCGCGCGCGTCCACGCCGCGCTGCTAACCATCCTCTGTCGAGGCAATATAGGCAAGGGCGATCAGGGTGGTGATCAGGGGCGCCGCCCAGGCCGCGGTGATCGGCGGCAGCGTGCCGTTCTCGCCCAGCGTGTGCAGCACTTCCTGCACGAAATAGACAAGGAAACCCGCCGCACCGCCGGTTAGCGCAAAGGCCGCCGCACCGCCCAGCCGGTAAAGCCGCAAAGTGGCGGCTGCCGCGATCAGGCTGGCGGCGATCAGGGTCAGGGGCAGGGTCAGCAAGCCCTGCCAGCGCAATTCGAACCGCTCCACCGCAAGGCCGGAGGCTTCGGCCGAGCTGATCAGGCCGGGCAAATCCCAGAAGGACACGCCGCGCGGCGAACGGATGCGTTCAAACAGGGATTGCCGGTCGATCGAGGTCGGCAGCGAGACCGCACCGATCTCCACCGGCTCGGCCCCGGGCGACAATTCGATCGCTTCTTCCAGGGTCCAGAAGCCTTCGGTCAGCTGCGCCCGGCTGGCAGAAATCCGCCGTTCCAGGTCCGGCGTGCCGGCCTCGTCCGTGATGTAGTAGTGGAAGACCGGGGTCTCGAGCTCGCGGGCATTTTCTTCCAGCTGGCGCGCGGCGATGACTGTGAAGCCCTCCGCCGTCGTCTCGCGCAGCCAGACCGGCTGGGATTGCTGCACATCGGTCTGCACCTGGGTCAGCACATCGCGCCGCGCTTCGAACTGCGCATTGAGCGCGGATCCGACCGGGTTGAGCAGCGCCGCCCCGAACACGCCCGAGAGGAAGGCGATGACGATGGCGGGCGTCACGATCCGCCAGGCCGAATAGCCGGAGGCCCGCATCACGATCAGTTCGCTGCGCCGGTTCAGCCGGAACAGGGCGAAGAGCACGCCGAACAGGAAGATGAAGGGCAGGGTCTCCTCGATCAGAAGAGGCGCGCGCATCAGCGTCAGGCCCAACAGGTCGAAGGCCGAGACATCGACGCGCGTGCCGATGGTGCGCGACTGCTCGACGAAATCGACCAGGATGATGATGGTCGAGACCACGCCCGCCGCCACGAACAGGCCGAACAGGATCTGGAGAGCGAGATAGCGTCCGAGGCGGCTCATGCGGCCGCCCCCATCAGCGCCGGGTTGATCCGCGCCGGGCGCCGGCGGCGCCGCCAGATCAGGGCCAGCGTTACCGCGATCGAGATCAGCGGGATGGCATACTGGACATAGTTCCAGCTGACATCATCGGCCGCCGCCGATTGCGCGGCAAAACCCATCAGGCGCACGGTCAGGGCGATGGCGACCGCGAGGATGACCTTCCGCGAATTGCCCATGCGCGAATGCGTGCCGGCCATGAAGGCCGCGGCCGCGATCAGCGCCAGCGCAATGTTGTAGAGCGGGCCGGACAACCGGTAATGCGCTTCGGCCAGCAGGCGCTCCATGCCGCGTGCCCGAGCCAGGGCGGCGGCATCCGGGAAGAAGAGTTCCGGCAAATAGCGATCCGATTCCTTGAAGAAGAAGATCAGTTGCGGATCGACGAAATCGCCGAGATCGAATTCATAGCGGTCAAAGGTGAGAAAGGAGAGCGAGCCGGTCTCGTCGACCTGCTGCACATTGCCGTCGATCAGCACCATGGCCGGGCGCTCCGCCCCGCGCACGATCACGCCTTCGCGGGCGGCATAGGTGGAAACCGCATCGGGATCGCGGGAATCGTGGATGAAGATGTCGGCCATGCGGCCATTGCCATCGGATTCGCGCGCATAGAGCGTCACCCCGGCAGCAAGGTTGGCAAACTCGCCGGGCCGCACGAGGCTGGCCGCGACATCGGTCCGCAAGGCGTAAACGCTGCGCCGCATTTCCTGGTAGGCGAAGGGCTGGACGAAGAGGTTCACTACCAGGTTCAGCATGGCGGCGAGGAAGGCCAGCCGCAAAACCGGCGACAACAATCCCCAGCGCGACAGTCCGGAGGCCGAGGCGACCGTGGCTTCCGAGTCGGAATACAGCCGCGACAGGCCGGCCAGCACCGCGATGAACAGTGCGAATGGCGATAATAGTGCCACCAGCTGCGGCAGGGCGAGCAAGGTCACCTTGACGAAGGTGAACGCGGTTTCGCGGTAATTCGAGATGAACTCGATGTTCGACAGCGATTGCGTCAACAGCGCCAACGCCGCGAATGCGGCCGAGGCGGTGACGAACGGCATCAGCAATTGCCGGAACATATAGCGCTGTACGAGATTCATCGGGTCTGCAGACTCATGCGGTTGCGGCCTTCTATAACACCGTTTGATCGGATACCACTTCGCCGACGCAGATATTCGTTCAGATATCCCTGCGTGCCAAAGCAAGAACGAGGGTGAGGCATGAAAATCAAGTTTGCAGACGCTCCCGCCAAGGGCTCGATCGCGGTTCCGGCGTTCGAGAAGGCAGCGCTTTCCGAAACCGCCAAGACGGTCGACAAGGCCTGTGCCGGAGCGATTACGCGCGCCGTGAAGGCCTCGCGCTTCAAGGGCGGTGCCGGTGAGGCACTGGTCATCAACGCACCGTCCGGCATCGATGCCGACCGCATCGTGCTTTTCGGCGTCGGCAAGAAGAAGACCGACGGCAATTCGCTGGAACAGGCCGGCGCCGGCCTGGTGAAGGCCCTGCTCACCTCGGGCGAGAAGGATCTGCATGTCCATCTCGAAGGCATTGCCGATGCCAATGGTGCGTCGCGCTTCGCACTGGGTGGCATGCTCGCCGCCTACCGCTTCGACAATTACCGCACCAAGCTTTCCGAGGACAAGAAGCCCTCGTTGAAATCGGTGACCATCTCGACCGACGACCAGAAGGCCGCCAAGACCGCCTGGAAGCACGGCTCGGCCATTGCCGACGGTGTCTACATGGCGCGCGACCTGGTTAACGAGCCGGCCAATTTCCTGCGCCCGCCGGACTATGCCAAGCGCATCGAGAAGCTGGCGGACCTCGGCCTCGAGATCGAGATCCTCGGCGAAAAGGAAATGACCAAGCTCGGCATGCACTCGCTGCTGGGTGTCGGCCAGGGCTCGGTGGCCGAGAGCAAGATCGCCATCATGAAGTGGAATGGTGGCAAGAAGGGTAACAAGCCGCTTGCCTTCATCGGCAAGGGCGTGACCTTCGACACTGGCGGCATCTCGCTGAAGCCGGGTCAGGGCATGGACGAGATGAAGGGCGATATGGGCGGCTCGGCTGCCGTGGTCGGCCTGATGACGTCGCTCGCCACGCGCAAGGCCAAGGTCAACGCGGTCGGCCTCGTCGGTCTCGTCGAGAACATGCCGGACGGCGATGCCCAGCGCCCGGGCGATGTCGTGACGTCCATGTCGGGACAGACGATTGAAGTGCTGAACACCGACGCTGAAGGCCGTCTCGTGCTGGCCGACGTGCTCTGGTATGCGCAGAAGACCTATGATCCGGAATTCATGATCGACCTGGCCACGCTGACCGGGGCGATCCTGATCGCGCTGGGCCACGAGCATGCCGGTATCTTCTCGAATTCCGACAAGCTTTCCGACCAGCTCAGCAAGGCCGGACTGGCCACCGACGAGAAGGTGTGGCGCCTGCCGATCGGGCCGGAATATGACCGCCAGATCGACTCGCCCGTCGCCGACATGAAGAATATCGGTGAAGGCCGCCTGGCCGGGTCCATCACGGCCGCGCAATTCCTGCAGCGCTTCGTCAATGACAAGCCCTGGGTCCATATCGACATTGCCGGCACCGGCATGTGGTCCGGGTCCAAGGATGCCCGCCTGCCGACCTTCGGCACGGGCTATGGCGTGCGCCTGCTCGACCGCTTCGTGTCGGACAATTACGAGGCGTAAGGCAAAATGGCCGGCGAGCTGTGGTTCTATCATCTCGAGCGGACCACGCTCGCCGATGCCTTGCCGGAATTGCTCGAGAAAACGCTTGAAAAAGGCTGGCGCGCCCTGGTCCGGGCCGGCAGCGAAACGCGCCTGAAAGAGCTCGACCAGATGCTCTGGACCGGGCGTGATGACAGCTTCCTCGCCCACGGGCTGGCGAGCGAGCCGGACCCCGACCGGCAGCCCATCCTGCTGTCGCTGACGGAAGACAATGCCAATTCCGCCCGGATCCTGTTTGCGCTCGATGGTGTCGAGCCGGAAAACCCGGACGGGTTCGAGCGCAGCTGCGTAATGTTCGACGCCAGTGACGAGGCCGCGATCCAGGCATCCCGCGCGCTATGGAAGAAAGCCAAGGCCGATGGCCGCTCCATCGCCTACTGGCAGCAATCCATCGAGGGGCGCTGGGAAAAGAAGGCCTGAGGCCAACCTCGCCAATTTGTAAGTTGTAACACGCCTCGCCCTCCGGCAAGCCGCACGCAACGGGGGAGGGATCATGGCCCGCATTCTTGTGTTTCTGCCGCTGCTATTGCTGGCGGCATGCGATGGCGGGCCGCGCGAAGGCTCGCTGGAATATTTCGCCGAGGAAACGCGGCAGGCCGTGCTGAACCGCGATGTCGCCTTCTTCCGCGCGCATGGCGTCAGCGAATACCATTTTGACGGCGAGGGCTTTGCCCCGGCCGTTGAAGCCTGGCTCTACGATGCCGATTATCTCGACGAACGCATGGGCGAGCCGCAATTCACCTCGGTCGAGACCATATTGCGGCATGAGAATGTGCACCCGGGGATCGTGCGCGACC
>CBDUFA010000109.1:0-5516 GCA_965366295.1 uncultured Hyphobacterium sp. | reverse complement strand
GTCGAGGTCCGCCGCAATGGCGAACAGGTCGATCCGGGCGAATTTGTTCCCGGCCTGCGCTAGGCAAATGGCAGAAACGAAAACGGCCGGGTTTTGCCCGGCCGTTTTTTGTGCGTGTCAGTCGGAAATCAGACCCAGTCGACCTGCAGGATTTCGTAGGATTTCAGCCCGCCGGGTGCGTTCACTTCGATCACGTCGCCGACTTCCTTGTTGATCATCGCGCGTGCGATGGGCGAGGTGATGGAAATCTTGCCGGACCGCACATCCGCTTCGTCCTCGCCGACAATCTTGTAGACCGACTCCGCATCCGTATCCTCGTCGACCACGGTCACCGTGGCGCCGAACTTGATCGTGTCACCGTCCAGCTTGGACACGTCGATCACCTGCGCCCGTGCCAGCTTGTCCTCGATTTCCGCAAGGCGGCCCTCGATCCACCCCTGGCGCTCCTTGGCGGCGTGATATTCGGCGTTTTCCGACAAATCGCCATGCTCACGCGCTTCCGAAATCGCCTGGATCACGGCCGGGCGCTCAACGGTTTTCAGGTTTTTCATTTCTTCGTCGAGGGCCTTGTAACCCTCGGCGGTCATCGGGATTTTCGTCATGTCTGGATACTTCGCAGTGCTGATCTGCAGATGTGGGATCAACTAGAGTAGGATTGCAAGGCGTGCGGTTCAAGCGCCCCGTCATCAATCTTCTCAAGTGATCGCACGGCGGCAATGGCGGCAGATGCGGTCGTGTAGCAGGGAACCTTGAGTTCCAGCGCTGTCCGGCGAATGGAATAACTGTCCTTGTGTGACAACCGGCCTTCTGTCGTGTTCACGATCAACTGGACCTGGCCATTCTTGATATCGTCGACGATATGCGGCCGGCCTTCATAGACCTTGTTCACGGTTCGCACCGGGATTCCCGCGTCAGCAAAGGTTTTGGCCGTTCCCTTGGTCGCCAGGATCTCGAAGCCGAGCGCGACGAAGGCCCGGGTGGCCTCCAGCATCAACGGCTTGTCGGTTTCCTTCAACGAGATGAAGACGGCACCCTTGCGGGGCAGGTTGACGCCCGCCGCGATCTGCGACTTGGCGAAGGCGGATTCGAAGGACGCGTCGATGCCCATCACCTCGCCGGTCGAGCGCATTTCCGGCCCCAGCACCGGATCGACGCCCGGGAACCGGGCAAAAGGCATGACAGCTTCCTTGACCGCGACATGCCTGGGCTGCGGTTTCTTCAAGCCGAACGAGGCCAGACGCTCGCCAGCCATGACCTTGGCGGCAATTTTCGCGACGGGTACGCCAATCGCCTTGGCCACAAAGGGCACGGTGCGCGAGGCGCGCGGATTGACTTCCAGCACATAGATCGTGCCGTTCTTCACCGCGAACTGGACGTTCATCAGGCCTTTCACGCCGATCGCGCGTGCCAGCGCGATCGCTTCGGCTTCCAGCTCCGCGACGGTCTCCGCTGACAGCGAGAAAGGCGGCAGTGCGCAGGCCGAGTCGCCGGAATGGACGCCGGCTTCCTCGATATGCTCCATCACGCCGGCGACGAAGACGTCCTCGCCGTCACAGATCACGTCGACATCGACCTCGTCGGCATTGTCGAGATAGCGGTCAACAAGCAGCGGCGTCTTGCCGGAAACAACGACAGCTTCGCGCAGGTAGCGTTCCAGCCCCTCGCGGTCGCGTACGATTTCCATGGCCCGGCCGCCCAGCACATAGGACGGGCGCAGAACCAGCGGGAAGCCGAGCCGCTCCAGCGCGGCCATGGCCTCTTCCTCGGAGCGAGCAATCTCGTTGGGGGGTTGCTTGAGATCGAGCTTGTCGAGCAGCGCCTTGAAACGCTCCCGGTCTTCCGCGAGATCGATGGCATCCGGCGGCGTTCCCAGGATCGGGATGCCGGCAGCTTCCAGGTCATTGGCCAGTTTCAGCGGCGTCTGGCCGCCATACTGCACGACCACGCCCAGCAATTCGCCGGACTGGCGCTCGGTTTCGATCAGCTCGAGCACGTCTTCCAGGGTCAGCGGCTCGAAATAGAGCCGGTCCGCCGTATCGTAGTCGGTCGACACCGTTTCCGGATTGCAGTTCACCATGATCGACTCGATGCCTTCTTCCTTGAAGGCAAACGCCGCATGGCAGCAGCAATAGTCGAACTCGATGCCCTGGCCGATCCGGTTGGGGCCACCGCCGAGAATGATCGCCTTCTTGCGATCCGTCGGCTGGGCCTCGTCATCGGGCGCACCACCCAGCGGCGCGGTCTCGTAGGTCGAATACATATAGGGTGTGACGGCCTCGAATTCGGCCGCGCAGGTGTCGACGCGCTTGTAGACCGGGCGTACGCCGAGCGCCTTGCGGGCCTGGCGGACATCCGCCTCGTCCAGGCCGGTCAGCATGGCGAGACGTGCATCCGAGAAACCGTCGGCTTTCAGCGCGGTGAACGCTTCTGCCGTCTGCGGCAGGCCATTGCGGCGCACATCGTCCTCGGTGGCCACGATCTCCTCGATCTGGCGCAGGAACCAGGGCTCGAACGAACAGGCTGCATTGATGTCCTCGACCGTGAAGCCCTCGCGGAAGGCCTGCGCGATCACGCGCAGCCGGTCCGGCGTTGGCCGCGACAGCGCGGCCGACACCGCTTCGCGCCGGGCATTCTCGTCCGGTGCTTCATCGAGATCGGCAATCGGGATTTCGTCGAATCCGGACAGTCCGGTCTCCAGCGAGCGAAGCGCCTTCTGGACGGATTCCTTGAAGGTCCGGCCCATCGACATCGCTTCGCCGACCGATTTCATCGAGGTCGTCAGGATGTTCTCGGCACCCGGATATTTCTCGAAGGCAAAGCGCGGGATCTTGGTGACCACATAATCGATGGTCGGCTCGAAACTCGCCGGAATGGCACCGCCGGTAATGTCATTACCGATCTCGTCGAGCGTATAGCCCACGGCCAGCTTGGCCGCGACACGCGCAATCGGAAAGCCGGTCGCCTTCGATGCCAGGGCCGACGAGCGCGACACGCGCGGATTCATCTCGATGACCACCATCCGGCCATCTTCCGGATTGACCGCGAACTGCACGTTCGAGCCACCGGTCTCGACGCCGATCTCGCGCAGCACGGCAATCGAGGCCGTACGCATACGCTGGTATTCCTTGTCGGTCAGCGTCAGGGCCGGGGCAACGGTGACACTGTCGCCGGTATGGACGCCCATCGGGTCGATATTCTCGATCGAGCAGATGATGATGCAATTGTCCGCACGGTCGCGGACAACTTCCATCTCGTATTCCTTCCAGCCAAGCAGGCTTTCATCGATCAGCACCTGGCCGGTGGGCGAAGCATCGATGCCCGCCCGGACGATGGTTTCGTATTCGTCGAGATTGTAGGCGACACCGCCGCCAGTCCCGCCGAGCGTGAAGGCCGGGCGGATAATGGCGGGCAGGCCGATTTCCTCGATTGCTTCCATCGCCTTGATGGCGCCCGCCGCGCGGTCATAGCCGATAATACGGCCCTTTTCATCGCGGATCTTGGGCGATGACACGACCAGCGCGCGCGGATTCTCGAGCCCGATCTTGTCCATCGCCTCGCGGAAACGTTCCCGGTCTTCGGCCTTGTCGATCACGTCGGCCTTGGCGCCGATCATCTCGACGCCGAATTCTTCCAGCACGCCGCGCCGGTCGAGCTCGAGGGCGCAATTGAGCGCCGTCTGCCCGCCCATGGTGGGAAGCAGGGCGTCCGGGCGCTCCTTCTCGATCACCTTGGCCACCATTTCCGGTGTGATCGGCTCGATATAGGTCGCATCAGCGAGCTCCGGATCGGTCATGATCGTGGCCGGGTTGGAGTTGACCAGGATGACCCGGTAGCCTTCTTCCTTCAGCGCTTTGACGGCCTGGACGCCCGAATAGTCGAATTCGCAGGCCTGCCCGATAATGATCGGTCCTGCACCAATGATCAGAATGCTCTCGATGTCGGTACGTTTCGGCATCCCGGCCCCGTCAGGTCTGCGCGCACTTTGGACCGCCCGGGGCACCTGGAAAGGCGCGGCGGCAGGAAGAGCGTCTGGTTGTCGTGCTAGGAGGCGGTCTTAGACCGGATTCGACGGCTTGGCGAGAGGGGAAGGCGCTATTCCATGCGGTCCAGTTCCCGCGCCATGTTTTGCCGGGCCTTGTTACCAAACCTGCTCTCGAAATAGTCGGTGTGGAACACACGCGGCTGGGCGAGCGCATGTCGCAGGAATTTGGTACGCCCCGCCCTGAACATGGGCCCGGGCACCAAGCGATATTCCTTTCGGATGGCATCGACATACCAGTCATAGACGTCCGTGGGTGCCCCGAGAATCGAAAAGTCCGCGTCGAGAAAAAGTGCGTCATCCTGATCGGTACCGCCCGCCTGATGGTTTGCGGTTGTCCGGATTAGACGCTCCACGCGTTCTACCAGGCTAGCATCGACGCCGGCCTTGGTCAGGCGGTTTGTGGCGAGTTCGGCGCTCTTCTCTTCATTATCCGACCGCAAGGGCTTGTAGATGATGTCGTGAAACCAGACCGCCAGTTCAACACGGGCCGGCTCATTGATGTTGGGCCAGACCGGTTCCAGAACCTCGAACAAGGCCTTCAGATGGCCAAGCCCGTGATAATGCCGGTGGCGTTCGCCGTGACGCTTGAGAATCTCTGCAAACAGTGCCGCTGAAGATTCTTCATCAAGTGCGAGGCGGCGGGCGGTTTCGGCCCATTTCTGTTCCAGCGTTTCAAGCATCACACAGCCAACCCCCGCCAGAGTTGCGGCTGAACCCCGTCGATGAGGCCGCTGACCCGGTTCGATACCAGCCAGTGGGCTTGTTCGCGCAAGAGAGGAATGACGACAGTATTTCTGATCAGAATGTCGTCAGCTTCCCAAAACGCAGTGGTGCGATCGTATGGATCTACAGCCTCGCGCCCGGTCGCGATTGCACGGTTGAATTGGCGTGTTTCATCAGACGGCATTTCGAACCAGCCGGAATCGTCCGCGAAGCCTCCCTCGGTGAACGGTTCCATGAGGAAGTTGGGGTCAGTCTTCAGACCACGGTCAAAATGAGACAGAGCGACATCGAAATCCCCGCCGTCCACAGCTGAATAAAGATCAATGGGTGCGGTTGCCAATAACTCGGTTTCGATCCCGGCCCGGTTCCAGTCGTCTGCAATGGCGATCGCTAGCCGTTCTCGTTCCCCAGACGGCGTTCGCAAAACCAGTGAAGGCCGGTTGCTACCGGTCAGACCCGCCCGATCAAGAATAGCGGCGGCCCATTCTGTGCTACGGGGAAGGATCGCATCCCTCACGACCATGTCGGCCGGTTCAGCTCGGCCACGCAAGACCTGCTCCGCAAGGAAAGCCTTGTCGATCGCAACCGAGAGCGCTTCGCGCAACAAAGGGTTCTGTAATTGAGGCCGCCGCAAATTGATCTTCAGATAGGTGAATTTGGGCGCCGGAAAGCTGCGCAGGCGTCCGCCGAGGATGTCCCGCAAGGCCGGGATCTGGGCGGCGTTCGGTCCTTCGGCGAGGTCGAATTCTCC
>CBDUFA010000108.1:0-5547 GCA_965366295.1 uncultured Hyphobacterium sp. | reverse complement strand
TCGCCTTTGCGCATGGCCCCCCCTCGTCGCTACGCGACACTCCCCCCGTAAACGGGGGGAGAAACTAACAAGTTACCGATTGCAGCTCAATTAAAGATAGAAGTTTATTTCCTCCCCCGTTTACAGGGGCGGGGGGACCACGCAGTGGTGGAAGGGGCAAAAATCACCTCCCACTACCCATCGAAAAAATCGTCCTTATTCGGAGTTTTCCACCGAAACCGATTCGTTATCCACAAAAAGCGTATGGCGATTGATTGACCCGCACCGGTTTCAGGCGTTCACTCAAGTCATCGGAACACACCGGGGCGAGCCCCACCAGGCAAACCAACGGAAACCGATCCTCGAAGGAAAGCCGCTGCGCCCGTCGCAGCAGAGCGCCGGAGAGGGCTCCGGAAAGGAAGAGGGTCAAACCTCGACCTCAAAAGGAGCCGTTCCGGGAAACCGGCCAGGTCGAAGGCGTCAAAACCGGAGACCAGGACACGGAACCGGGACAAGCAACGGGGAAGCCCTTACCGGCAACCCCCCGCGCCGCCGCCCGCCGCTAACCTCGAAAGAGGGAAGAGACGGGCGGTTGGTGTATGGGGAAATGGCCGGGATGCGCCAATACACTGACATGAATGTGAAATGCCTTCCGGCGCTTCGGCCTGCTAGGGTCGTGCCGACCGGAGGAGACACAGAATGCGGCTATTGGTTGGTATCCTTTTGCTCGTTGCCGCGCCGTTGGCGCAAACCCATGCACAGTCCGATGCGGATCTGTTCGAACTCATCGAAAATGACAATATCGCCGGGATGATGGCGGCGCTGCTCGACGGGGCAGACCCGAATGTGCGGCAGGAAGACGGGTTGGAGGCTACGCCGCTGATGTGGGCAACGAGCCGCGAAAGCCCATCCTTCATCTCGCTGCTCCTGCGGGCCGGGGCGGACGTCAACGCGGTCGATACGATGGGTGATCCGGCGATCAACTGGGCGGCCTATTACGGCAATCTCGAAGCCTTCGTCCTGTTGCTGGGATACGGCGCCGACACGTCCCTGTCCGGGCACGGCACCGCCGAGGACATCGTGATGCGGCGAGGCCATCAGGACTTGCTCCACTTCCTGCACGCCTGGGAGGAACGCCTGCCCGAACGCGCGGAGGCAGAAGCCGCCCTGGTCGAGATGCTGATTGCCGATACGCCGCCGGCTGACAGCCAGGTTGATGTTGCATCCCTGCGCGATTTCGCCGGCCGTCCATTCCTGCAGGAAGTTGCGCGGGCGAATGCGGCGCGATCCATTGAATGGCTGGTCGCACAGGGCGCGGAAGTGGATACACCCGATGCGATCGGATTTACCGCGCTGTTCGAAGCTGCGCGCGACGGGCAGGCCGAGGCCGTGGCGGCGCTGCTGGCACAGGGCGCCGACGTCAACCATCGAGCCCGTGAGAACGCGCTTTCGCTGACGGCGCTACACATGGCCGCGACCGGCAATCATCCGGACATTGTCGGCCTGTTGCTAGAGGCGGGTGCCGATCCCGATGTCCATGGTAGGATGGGCGCAACACCCTTGATGTGGGCCGTGTTCGAAGGCTCGCGTGAGGCGGCGGCCGTCCTGCTTGAAGCCGGGGCGGATGCCTCCATTGCGACGAATGATGGCACACGCTTTTCCGATATCGCGCGGCAACGCGGCTGGGACGATCTCGCTGCGCAAGCAGAGGCGGACTGAGCTGGCTCTCAGCCTTTCCCGTCCCCGCCCTCGTCACCGTCTTCATCCTCGGCTTTCAGCGCCCGGCGCTGGGCTTGCAGCGAGTCCGGATAGGACTGTACATCGCCGTATTCGAGGAAAGCATCATAGCGCCGGTGCGTGCCCTTGACCCGCTCGGCATGCTTGATCGGGCACCAGTATTGCTCGGTGCGCGAGGCGATTTCGAGGACATAGGCGAGGACGCCATTGGCATAGGCGCAATAAGTGCAGTTGATCTTCTGCAATATGTTCAGATAGGCGAGCCGGTGGCGGTCGAAGACAACATATTCGCGCCGTTTTACCTGGCGGATGCCATAGACGCGAAAGCAGACGGCCTGGAAGGCGCTGGCGAAAATATCGAGCAGGACGAGCGGGATGGTCACCGCGTAGATGAAGGGCGAGGTGAGGATTTCCCAGAAGCCCGAGCTGGCGAAAAACCGCACGGCGCCGATCTTCAGCTTGCGTTGGCGTGCCTTCACCTCGCGGCTGAAAACCGCCCGGCCATGTGACCATTTGTATTCGAGGTCGCGGCGGCGCTCGATCAGCTTGTCTTCCAGCTCGGATTCGAGATCGCGGATTTTCGCGACCAGCTCGTTGATGTCCCGCTTCATGGCCCGGCCTCTCTTGCGATTCCTGAACGCCGATCATGCCATGCGGCGGGGCTGGCAGCTATCGGACAATGGCGCACACGCGGCCGGGCAAGGCGTCTATTCGAAGACGTCCTTCAAACGGCTCTCGCCGGTCAGGGTGAAACCCTTTTGCAGGCTGGCAATCTTCGAGGAGATGCGGAACAGGGCGAGCGTGGAGATAACGGTCAGCGCGCCGGCGGTCATGTCGATCAGGTTCACCGTGAGATAGTCGGTGTAGTTTGCCGCCGAGAGCTGGAAATCCCAGGCGCCGCCGGGCAATCGCCAGCTGATGTTGGAAATGATGTTGGCGATGATCCACAACCCCCACCAGATCCCGAACATTGCGGGATAGCGGACCTCTTCGCCGGCATTGGTTTTCAGGATGTCCCAGACCTGGCGCACGCCCTTGAACGGCATCCACAGGGACGCGATCGGCACGATGTGCCAGAGCCACATGCCCATCGGCGCAATGGTGTTCTCGTCCGGCTCGAGCTGGCGCGCATTGTACATGGAGCGCTGGAAAAAGCGGGCATATCCGATCCAGGACAGGGCCATGAAGACGAGCAGGGAGAGGCCGACGATCCCCTGGTGGACATCGACCAGAACGCCTTCGCTCTCGGTGACCAGATCACCCTATTCAAACGCGCGCAGCAGGAAGATGTGCATGTGCAGATTGGACAGGACGAGCAGGCCGCTCAGCACGCAATACCCCAGAAGCGTCCATTTGAAGAAGCCCCAAATCTTGCCGATCGGGCGCAGGCCGCCGGTTGGCGCTTCCGCGGGCGCTTGCACGTCTGCCATGTGGTGATCCCCCTCTTGATCAGCGCACAATCTAGCCGTGCCCGCGCGGCTGTGTCCAGACGAAGCCGGCCTGTCCGCGCCGCATGTTCCGGGTGTAGACTCAGCGCCATGTCTGCCAGACTCAACGCCCTTCGTCCCCGCTGCTTCACCGCTCCGTGACGGGCCTAATGGTAGGAGTAGTAGTAGGAGACAAAAGGGCTCGAAATACCAAGAGGCTATCCACGCCGGATTGAGGGAAAAAATCGATGAGCGCGCGCGCACTTCCGGAAGACGATTACATCATCGGGGCCAGCCAGCAGGAAATCCTGCGCCTCGGCCAGCAACACGCCATCTGGCGGGAACGGGCGCTGGCCGCCTGGCGCCGCGCCGGGCTGAAACCGGGCATGACCGTGCTCGATATCGGCTCCGGGCCCGGCCATGCCAGCTTCGATCTCGCCCAGCTGGTCGGTCCGAGGGGCCGGGTCATCGCCGTCGACCAGTCAGCGCTGTTTCTCGAGGCTGTCGAGGCCGGGGCGAAAACCCGCGGGCTGACCAATATCACCACGGTGAAATCCGATCTCGGCCAGCTGGAACTGGACCCGCAAAGCGTGGATTTCATCTGGTCGCGCTGGGTGATGTCCTTCCTTCCCAACCCGCAGGACCTCCTGTTGCGCCTCTCGAAAGGGCTGCGCCCCGGCGGCGTTTTCGTGGCCCACGAATACGGCATGTATGAAACCTTCGGATTTTTCCCCGGCGACCCGGTGCAGGACCGGTTTATCCGCGCCGTCAAGGAAAGCTGGCGCGCATTCGGCGGCGAACCGGATATCGCCCGCCAGCTGCCCGCCATGTGCAGCCATGCCGGCTGGCAGACCGAGTACATGACGCCGCACGTGTTCACGACGCGGCCCGGCGAGATGGTCTGGGAATGGCCGGTGGGCTGGCTCAAATCCGACGGGATCGAGCGGCTGGTCGAGCTCGAATTCCTCAGCGCCGCGGATGCGCAGAGCTTCCATGATATGATCAATGAACGCGCCGCCGATCCGGATTCGGTGCTGACCACGCCCATGGTGATCGAGGTGATTGCGCGGAATTGATCGGTCTTACCGGCTTTTCATGCGCTGAATTCTGCAAACCTGTTCCACACTGGCGACACGCCAAGCAGGGGAGCAAAGCATGAGTGACTGGTTCCGGGCCGACAAGAAAGCCAGGGCAAGATTCGCCGGCGAAAAAGAATCCGGTCTGCCCATCCCCACGCGGATCATGTCGAACGGGGAATATTCGCCGCTGCCGCAATCGGACGGGCAACGCCGGGTCGAAGCCGCCCTGTATGAGCTGGCCGACCGCTTCGGCCCGCGGGTGGGCCTGGACCGGCGCGCCTTCCTGCGCTCCAGCTTTGGCATGGCGGCAGCTTTCACCGCGCTCAACACGGTGTTCGGCCCGAGCTATGCGGTGGCCCAGGATGCGCTCGACGATGCCGGCGCAGCGGCCGACTGGGCGGCGCGCCATGCCGACCAGTTCATCTTCGACGGGCATCTTCACTTCGTGCACGAGGATTATGCCTGGCCGGGCATTCTCGGCTTTCGCAATGCCGCCCGCTTCATGCAGGCGGACGGCTTGCCACAGCGCGATCCGGAATTCGACGACGTGAAGTTCGAGAATTTCGTCAAGGAGGTCTATTTCGACAGCGACACAACCGTCGGCATCATATCCACCGCCACCTCGGACGACCCGGAACGCCGTTTTTTGACCAATGAGCAGATCGCCCGCGATGTCGCCCGGCTGAATAGCGCCGCCGGGTCACGCCGTCTAATGGGGCATGCCGCCTTCCACCCTGGCGCGGATGGCTGGCGCGAGGCCATGGACGAGGCGATCGAGGTGCACCGGCCGATATCCTGGAAGGGCTATACGGTGGGCGATCCGCTCTCGCCGACCTCCGTCGCGCCCTGGCGGCTCGATGATGAGGCGCTCGTCTATCCGGCCTATGAGCGCATGGTGGAAGCCGGCATCACCAATGTCTGCATCCACAAGGGGCTATTGCCGGCGGACTACGCGACGCGGATGCCGGATCTATGGCCCTATGCAACGGTCGATGATGTGGGCAAGGCGGCGCAGGACTGGCCGCAGCTCAATTTCATCATCTACCACGCCGCCCTGCGGCCGGTGGTGATGTTCGACCCCGGTTTCGTCCAGGCCTTCGAGGAGACCGGGCGGATGGACTGGGTCAGCGACCTCGCTGAAATTCCCGAACGCTTCGGCGTCACTAATGTCTATGCCGATGTCGGTACGAGCTTCGGGCAGGGCGCGATCACCCAGCCGCGCCTGGCTGCAGCATTGATGTCGATCCTCGTGCGCGGGCTTGGCGTGGACCATGTGCTCTGGGGCACGGATGCCGTCTGGTGGGGCACACCGCAATGGCAGATCG
>CBDUFA010000107.1:0-5560 GCA_965366295.1 uncultured Hyphobacterium sp. | reverse complement strand
CCCTTCCTTGCGCCCCCTCATCCCCGAAGATGACATTCCTGTAAGAATGCGGCGAAGCTGAGCCGGGAATGGGATTGTTTCGGACCGGCCAAGGAGAAACCCCGGCCGCACGGGCCGGGGTTGGCTAGTTTGGCGGCATCGCGAATCAGGTTTCTTCGGCCTCGAATCCGTGTCCGCCGATCTGCTCGCCATAGGCATTGAAGTAATCGCGGCAACGCTCTGGCACATTGATCATGGCGCGACCATTCTCGTCGACAAGGCCATCCCCAACCCCCAGGGTCAGGATGACCAGCTCCGAATTGATCGTGTTCCGGCACTCTTCCGTGGCTACAATCACCTGCAATCCAATCTGGTGCAGAATCACGGCGTTCTCGTTCTCTATGAATCGCAGCCAGCCGACGCAGGTCGCACGGCTGTACCCGACAGGTTCACAATTCCGGAAAGCGGCCGTCGCGCCATCGCGATCATCCAGCTCGTACCGGACGGTACCCAGCAGAGCCCAGGCATCGCCGGGACGATCCAGCCCGCCCAGCGCCAGGGCTCGCTCGAATGCCCGCTCGGCTTCGTTCAGCCGGTTTTCCTGGTAGTAGGCCTCCGCCAGGCGCAAATAGTCCTCCCCGTCGCCGCGCGGCGCTATGATTTCCAGCACGGAGATCGCCCGGTCATACTCCCGGGACTGCCGCCACATATTGGCAAGGATTTCGAGATTGGCCAGGCTTGCGGAAACACGACCGGCATTGATCTCGCGCTCGAGGATAAGTGCCCCGCGATACGGATACTCGAAGAAGCTGTAATATTGCGCCAGTCGAACCAGTTCGCGCTCCTCGGTGAGCATGCCGTTGAGATACATAAGCTTGTTGGCTTCGAAAGCGCCGGATTCGTTGTTGGTCTGTGCCATCAGCGCCACCAGCGAGGTCCATGTGTCCTCTTCGTCGGGCCAACGTTCGACCATTTGCGAAATCAGCCGGAGTTGGTCGGGCACCTGGTCCAGTTGCTGGTAGTAAAACAGCAGGAGATAGAAGTTCCGGGCGTCCCGCGGGCCGGTCTCCAACTGGCGCTCGGCATAAGGCAAGCCGTCCGAAAACCGTCCGGCCTGCCCATAGGCCTGGGCCAACATGAAGGCGAGCCCCGGCGTAAGTTCCGCGCCGTCTGCCAGCGCGCGTTCGATCTGTCGGATCCCGTCGTCGAACCGGTCGCTCACAATGTAGAGCTGGCCGACATTCAGCCTCAGCGAGATGGCTTCGTCGGAGGCCGCCGCGCCGGTTTCCAGCGCCGCCATGAAGTCCGCAATCGCGAGGTCTGTACGTTCGGTGTTGTGATACGCGAAGCCCCGCATCCTGTAGATGACAAAACGTTCGAAGACACTGGGATTGCGTTCCAGAAGGGGTGTCAGCGTCGCGATAACGCAGGCCTGATCGTCCGCATCGGCGCACTCCTGAGCCTCGAGCACGCGTTGCCCGATTGAATCGGACATCACCCGGTCGACCGGTGGCACCTCCGATCGCCCGCTGCGGCCCTGAAAAGCCTCGGCCCCCGGCGACAGGTCCGGCAGGCCGACGGCAAGGAACAGGAATGCCGATAGAATGAATGTATGAAAAACGCGAAGACGGATATGTCCGCCTTCACCCGCTATGAATGATTGTCCCCGCATCGGGCGCTCCCCTTCCTTGCGCCCCCTCATCCCCGAAGATGACATTCCTGTAAGAATGCGGCGACTTTACGTCGACGTCACCCTGAGCTCCACCAAAGAAAAAACCCCGGTCCGAAGACCGGGGTTTGATCATTGACGAGATGAAATTGGGCCTAGCCCGCATCCGCCTCGGTGTCTTCGCCTTCCTCGTTCGAGGCGGCTTCGTAACCGTAACCACCGATCTGCTCGCCACGCTCGTTGAAATAAGCCTGGCAGCGTTCCGGCACGTCGATGATGGCATTGCCTTCTTCATCGAAATCGTCCTCGTTACCGGTGATCGTCACGAGGTTGATCGCCTCACGCACCGTGTTGCGGCACTCTTCCGTGTTCACACGGTTGATCAGGTCTGCGCGGTTACGTTCGGCATCGATCTCGTTCTGGATGAAGGTCACCCAGCCATTACAGGTGCGGCGGCTATAGGCATACTGGCCGCACTGACGGAAGGCGTTCAGCGCCCCCTGCCGGTTTTCCTGCTCATAGCGGACCGTGCCGAGCAGCGCGATAGCGTCACCGGCCCGGGTCAGACCGCCACGGTTGATCGCGGTTTCAAATGCGCTCTCGGCCGCTGGCAGGCGGTTTTCCTGGTAATAGGCCTCGGCCAGACGCAGATAGTCTTCGCCATCACCCTGTTCGGCGACCGCTTCGAGCACCGGGATGGCGCGTTCATACTCGCGCGCCTGGCGCCAGATATTGGCCAGGATTTCGAGATTTGCGCGGCTCCGCTCCACGCGGCCGGCATTCATTTCCCGTTCGAGAATGACGCCGCCCCGATAGGGATACTCGAAATAGCTGTAGTACTGGGCGAGACGGACCAGTTCGCGTTCCTCGCGCAGCATGCCGTTGAGATACATCAGCTTGTTGGCTTCGAACGCACCGGACTCATTGTTGGTCTGCGCCATCAGCGCCACCAGAGACGTCCAGATATTGCGGTCGCCAGGCCAGCGCTCGACCATGTCGGTGATCAGGCGAAGCTGATCGGGAACCCGCTCCAGCTGCTGATAATAGAACAACAGCATGTCGTAGTTGCGGCGTTCACGCGGGCTCGACTGGTTATACTGCATTTCAGCGTAACGCAGGCCGTCGCTGAACCGCTCGGCCTGAGCATAGGCCTGGGCCAGCATCAGGGCGAGGTTGGCCGTCAGATCGGCACCGGCCCGAATGGCCTGTTCCATCTGGCTGATGCCTTCGCTGTAACGCTCGGTGATGATATAGAGCTGGCCGACATTGAGCCGGATCGCCACTTCTTCATCGGTCGTTGCAGCGCCCGTATTCACGGCGCCCAGGAAGTCATTGATCGCCAGATCGGTGCGTTCCTGGTTGTAATAGGCCACGGCCCGCATACGCAGGATCACGAACCGTTCGTAGGAATTGACATCCCGGCCGAGCAGCGGCGTGAGCGTGTTGATCACACAGGTATAGTTCTCGGCTTCGAGACATTCCTGCGCAGCCAGAATGGGCTCACCGATCGCCGCAGACATGGTGCGGTCCTCTTCGCTGCCCTGTTGCTCGTCCTGGTTCCGCCGGCGCTGTGCGTCGGCATCCGGCACGGCCACGGCGAACGTGATCACGGACGTAAGTGCCAAAATCAGAAGACGGCTAAGCATCTTGTCACCTCAGTTCTTTCCCCGGCCTGCGCCGGAGTCAGTCTGCCCTCCCGGGCGTTTACTCTGCGAGTTCGTATTCGATCCGCGTCACCACGCCCGTCCGGGTCTGGGCCACGCCATCCACGATGCGCTGGCTGTAACGCCACCGCTCCACGGCCCGCACCGATGCCCGTTCGAACATGCTGCTGGTGCAATAGGTGGCCTGGATGTCGATCGGCGTGCCATCCGGCGACACGTTGAACGCCATGTCGCAATAGCCTTCCAGACCCCGTTCAGCGGCCCGCGGCGGATATTGCGGCGGAATGCGAACCAGCGGCTGGGCGTCACGGTCGGACACGTTGAAGCTGACGCTTCCCGAGTTCAGTTCCGGCGTGTCGAAATCCGGGATGTTACCCACGATCGTCGACAGGCTCTCCGACGGCAGATCGGCCCGTTGACGCTCCACCTGCGGCGGCGGGGGCGGCGGATCAACCTGCTGCACATCATCGATCGAGGTGTCCCGTGTCCGGGCATTGATTTCCTCGACCTGCGGATTGATGTCGAACGTGAATTCCTCACCCGCTTCTTCGAGCTCGATCTCGTCCGTGCTGATGAGAGTCCGCATCAGCATGAACAGGCCGAAGGTGACAATGATCGCGATCGGAACGCCGATTATAAGTCGAACAATGCTTCCCATCATCGCCTCCTAGTCATTCCGTCCGGAAATCGTCACCGGCACGTCCAGCTCGATCAGCATTTCCTGCACATCGAGAACGGTTCCGATCGGTGCGCCTTCATCCCCCTGGATCATGGCTTCGGCGCGAGGATTCTCGGCCAGAAGCTGTTCCAGGACGCGGCGGACCTGCGTGATTTCATACGGATCGCGGTTGATCCAGATCTCGTCATTATCCGTGACGGCAACGAGAATGGTCGGCTTCTCGTCTTCGAGCAGGGAGACGTCCGGCCGGATGACTTCAACACCCGGTTCTTTCACGAATACAGCGGTCACGATGAAGAAGATCAGAAGGATGAACACCACGTCCAGCATGGGCGTCATGTTCAGTTCGACATCTTCCTCGTCAACTTGTACCCGGCTCACACGTCGAGCCATGTTTCTCTCCCCGTCCTAGCTTTCTTCCGCGGTCGCCCGCTGGATCGATACCGGAATGCCGTTGGCCCGCATGTCGTCCCAGATAATGGAGACGGTGCCATGAAGGGCTTCATCATTCGGCTCGATCAGCACGGCGCTGTTCGGCGCCTCGGCGCGGATCCGCTGAACTGCCGCCAGCACCCGGTCCTCTGTGGTGGATCGCTGGTTCACAAAGACGCGGTTTTCAGCGTCGATCTGGACCAGGATCACCGGGTTCGGATCCTGCGGCTGGTTTTCTTCATCATTCGGCGGAGGCGGCGTCATGTCGAACCCCTCCTCCTGGAGGAAGGTCGCGGTGACGATGAAGAAGATCAGGAGAATGAACACGATGTCGAGCATCGGCGTCATGTTCACTTCGGCCTGATCGCCTCCTCTTTGCCTGCGTTTACGCATGATTCCTACTCCAGTTCGAGCTGATCAGCGAGGCGGGCAACGCGTTGCTTCGCCAGACGCTCGATCTGGTTGGAGAAAATCAGGCCTGACAGAGCCGCCACCATGCCGGCCATGGTCGGGATCGTCGCGCGGGACACGCCCGACGACATTGCCCGGGCATCCGACGATCCGGCCACAGCCATCACGTCAAACACCGAAACCATGCCCGTCACCGTACCGAGCAGTCCGAAGAGCGGGGCCACGGCGACAAGCGTCTTGACCAGCTCCACATTGTGCTCCGACTTCTGCCGCGCTTCCGAAATCAATTGGTCGCGGATCGCATGCGCGGTCCAGGACGTGTGATCGGAGCGGGCGGACCATTCCTTGAGGATGCGCTTGGCATCTCCCGCCTGGGCAAAGAAGAAATATGCCAGGCGCTCGAGGATAAAGGCCCACATCACGAACGTCAGACCCATGATCAGGAGCAGGACAGGCCCGCCCCGATCAAGGAATTCTTGCAGTGCAGTTAAGGCTCCCTGGAAATCCATGGGATGGACCTCCCCTAGCTAGCGCTTCCAGCACGTTCTTCAGCATGACGCGCCACGATACCGGCTGCTTGCTCTTCCAGCGTCTGCTGCACACCACGCGAGTAGCTGGCAGCGAAGCTGTGAAGGAACAACAGCGGAATGGCGGAAATAAGACCGAGCACCGTCGTGATGAGGGCCTCGGAAATACCACCGGCCATCGTGCGCGGGTCACCCGTAC